>JBIIPF010000186.1:0-4141 GCA_044342755.1 Limnohabitans sp.
CAACTGCAAATGCAATCCACCAACATCCAATGGCGCGATGGGGCGGTGTTGCCCTTCTTGGGCGCTGACGTGGTGTTGCGTTTCGATGCCAGCCATGCATTCAGCAACCGAGGTGCGGCCTTGCGCACGGACACCGACGCGCAAACCGGTTTGACGCAAGCTGTGTTGCATGTCGCAGTGGCGCAGACGGCCAGTCAGCCGCAAATCCGCGATGCGGTGCAGGCTTGGTTGATGCTTCAAGCCAAAGAAAACTTCACGCAACGCCTGAACCAGTTTGCGCCCAGTTTGGGTGTGACTTGGAAAAAACTCTCGCTCAGCAATGCCAACACCCGCTGGGGTACAGCCAGTGCCGATGGCTCCATACGCTTGAATTGGCGCTTGATTCATTTCAAGCAAGACATCATCGACTATGTGGTGGTGCACGAGTTGAGCCATTTGCGGGTGATGAACCACAGCCCGCTGTTTTGGGACACAGTGCGCACTGTCGTGCCCGACTATGCCCAGCGGCGTGCGCAACTCAAGGACGAATTGTTGCCACGCTGGGCTTGAAGCTGTAGATCCCATCAGGCCGAAGCTGTCTGGTCAGGTCGCCCGCAAACCACAAGAAATGCAAATGCGCCAAGGACTCACCCAGAGCGAAAGTGATTTGGTGCGCGTCCATCTCGCGTTTGAACAACACCGGCAGGACATCATTGGCGGTCAAACCTGTCGGTGGACACGCGGTCATGATGTCCTCCAGCCGTTCAGCATGGTGGTGTTGGAGTTGGGTGATGCGTTGATGCAATCCAGTGAAGGGCTTGCCATGCGAGGGCAAGACCAAGCAATCAGCGGGCAGGTGGGCGAACTTGTTCAATGAATCCAAAAACATCTGCAAGGGATTGGCTTCAGGCTCGCTGTCGTACACGCTGATGTTGCTGGAGATGCGCGGCAAGACCATGTCGCCACTGATCAAGGTGTTGATCGACGGGCAGTGCAGGGCGATGTGTTCGGGCGCGTGGCCATAACCGCTGATGCAGTGCCATGTCCTGCCGCCAATGTGCAACGCCAAGCCGTCGTACAAGCGCACGAATTGGCGAGGCAAAGCGGGCACCATGTGGCCGAATTGCAGGGTGCGGTCTCGCAAGGCGTCATGCACCGACTCGTCTTGCAAGCCATGCGATTTGAAAAACCCAATGGCTTGTTGCCCGTCGTGCGTGGGCGTGATGGCGATCAAATTTTTGGCGGTGTGGTAGTCGGTGGCGCTGATCCACAAAGGCACTTGCCAATGGGCGCAGAGCCAATGGGCCAAGCCCAGGTGATCAGGGTGCATGTGGGTGACCACCACACGCAATACGGGCAAGCCTTGCAAACAGCTGGCGAACACCTCGGTCCACTGACTTCGGGCTTGCGGATTGTCCAAACAGCAATCGACAATCGTCCAACCATCCACGCCGTCCATGCAGTCCTTCAGCAACCACAGGTTGATGTGGTCCAAGGCAAAAGGCAGGGCCATGCGAATCCAATGCACCCCCTCGGCAACCTCGAGTGCCTCACCAACAGGGGCTAGGGTATTCCCTAGGGGGTAGTGCAGTTCTTGTTCGAGGAGGTTCATGGACATGATTTTGCTTGATAATTAACGTTTACGTAAACGTCAACTTGACTACACTGTCCACATGGCGACCCAATTCACCATCCGCGACCTCGCCAAAGAGTTTGATCTCACCACCCGGGCCATTCGTTTTTACGAGGACATGGGCCTGCTGCGCCCGGAGCGTCATGGGCCCGGTGGGCGCAACCGGATCTACAGTTCGCGTGAGCGGGCCAGGTTGCGCCTGACCTTGCGAGCCAAGCGTTTGGGCTTGTCCTTGACCGAAGCCAAGGACATCATCGACATGTATGACAGTCCACGTGACACGGTGCCGCAGTTGCAAAAATTCATCACGGTGCTCACCGAACATCGCAAACAATTGGAATTGCAAATGCAAGAAATCCAAGCCAATTTGGACGAAGTGAAACAACACGAACGCGAGGCCAAGCAATTGATGGTCAAGCACGCTCAGAGGAAAGATTGAGACATGAGCAAAGATTTGACAGCCTTGTTTGAAAACAACCGGTCTTGGGCGCAGCGGATGGTTCAAGAGCGACCCGGATTTTTTGAGAAATTAGCCCGTCAGCAATCGCCCAAATATTTATGGATTGGTTGCTCGGACAGTCGCGTACCGGCCAACGAAATCATTGGTTTGGACCCTGGCGAGGTGTTTGTTCATCGCAACGTGGCCAACGTGGTGGTGCATTCGGACTTGAATGCCTTGTCGGTCATTCAATACGCCGTCGACGCTCTCAAGGTTGAGCACATCATGGTGGTGGGGCATTACGGCTGTGGTGGTGTTTTGGCTGCGGCACGTGGCACCCGCATTGGCTTGGCCGACAACTGGTTGCGCCATGTGTCTGACGTGCATTTGCGGCATCGCCAACGGTTGAACCATTTGCCTCAGCTCGAGATGGAAGCCGTGCTGTGCGAGATGAACGTGATTGAACAAGTGGGTAACGTGGCTTTGTCCAATGTGATGCAAGACGCTTGGTCACGCGGTCAAAAAATAAGTGTGCACGGCTGGGTTTATGGCTTGAACGACGGTCTGGTGAAAGACCTGAATGTGACCATGAGCCATTCTGACGAAGTGGTGAATGTGTTTCGCGCCGCCTTCAAACGTTATCCGCGCGGTACTTGAACAAGGTCTGAACCATGTTCCCTCAACGACTTGATTCCACCGTGGCCTATGGCATTGCCAAAGCCATGATGGACGGGTTCAACCGCCACTACGAGTTGTTCCGAAGAGAGTCGGCCCAAGCCAAACAACGCTTTGAACAGCAAGACTGGCATGGTCAACAGCGTGCGCAACGAGAGCGCATTGAGTTTTATGACTTGCGTGTCAAAGAGTGTTCAGCTCGCTTGGAAACCGAGTTTCAAGCGGAAAACCAGCCGATGGAAATATGGCAGCAGGTCAAGCTGCACTACATCGGTTTGCTGGTAGATCATTTTCAACCCGAATTGGCCGAAACCTTTTTCAATTCAGTCACCACCAAAATCTTAGACCGCAGTTATTTTCAAAACGAATTTATTTTTGTCAGACCAGCTGTCAGCACCGAGTACATCGAAAACGACGAAGCCGACGCCCAGCCCACCTACAAAGCCTGGTATCCCGCAGGTCAAGACCTGCACATGGTCATTGTCAAGATGATTCAGCACTTCAAATTGGATTGCCCGTTTGAAGACTTGGAGCGAGATGCGGCTGATGTGCTGCGCAATGTGCAAGGCCGCCTGGAAAACACCAAACTGCGAGCGAATTTTCAAGTGCAGGTGTTGTCCAACTTGTTTTTCAGAAACAAGGGTGCTTACATCGTCGGCAAGGTGATCAATGGGTTTCAAGAAATCCCTTTCGCCTTGCCACTCTTGCACTCTCCGAAGGGTCAATTGGTGATTGACGCCGCTTTGTTTGGTGAAGACGACATGCTGATGTTGTTCAGTTTTGCCCGCGCCTACTTCTTGGTGGACATGGACATCCCCTCGGCCTACGTGCAGTTTCTGCGCAGCATGATGCCGCGCAAACCACGCGCTGAAATTTACAACGCTCTGGGATTGGCCAAGCAAGGCAAGACCTTGTTCTACCGTGACTTGCTCTATCACCAACGTCACAGCACCGACAAATTCCGCATCGCGCCTGGCATCAAAGGCATGGTGATGTTGGTGTTTGACCAGCCCTCGTTTCCTTATGTGTTCAAGGTCATCAAAGACTTTTACCCGCCCCAAAAAGACACGACACGTGAGCAAATCCAGGGCAAGTACTTGCTGGTGAAGCAGCACGACCGGGTCGGCCGCATGGCCGACACCTTGGAGTACAGCAATGTGGCTTTTCCGCGCGAGCGCTTTGAAGACGAGTTGATCGCCGAGATTCAAAAATTTGCACCCAGCCAAATAGAAATCAACACGCACCCAGACACCGGACGTCAAGAGGTGGTGATCAAACATGCTTACATCGAGCGGCGCATGATCCCCTTGAACATCTATTTGCAAGAAGCGTTTGATGCTGGCTTGGACAGTCCGCGCGCGCAAAACCAAATGGAGCGTGCCGTTGTGGAATATGGCAATGCCATCAAAGACCTT
>JBIIPF010000187.1:0-4124 GCA_044342755.1 Limnohabitans sp.
AGCAGCAACTGCGCCCCATCGGTCAGGGCTTCATGCCAGACATGGCCCATGCCCGACACTTGCGGGGTGGCTTGCAAGCTGCTGCCGGTGTTGGCGCTGCGCATCTCAGCGCGGGCCTTGTTGGCCACGAAAACAGCCAGCAAAATGGCGGGCGACTCCATCAAAGCCATGGCCGCAGCCATGTGGCCCCCATAGGGCAGTTGATGGGTGTCCAGATACTGCACGGCGGTGATGAAGGTCACCGCACTCACTGAGCCATAAGTGGCTGCAATAGCCGCTGCATCAAATCGGCCAACGATGGTTTTGAGAAACACGTAGCTCAGCAGCGGAATGGCCGAGGCCATGGCCAATGCCGCCCCCAAGCTGATCAACACTTGCGCATTCAGCCCAGATTCGGCCAATGCAAAGCCCCCTTTGAGACCCAAGGCCATCAACAAGTACAAGGACAAAAATCTGGAAATGGCCGGCGGAATTTCCAGATTGGATCGAACCAGACCCGCAAATACCCCAAAGACGAAAAACAAGATGGCGGGGTCGATGAAACTTTGCATTCAGACTTTCAGGGGGTCAATCGAAGATGTCGCTCAGCCAAGATTTTTGATGCCGGTGTTTGTAGCCGTGGTGCTTGTCATCGTCGTCATATTTTTGATAACGCTGCTCTCTTGGCGCAGGCTGCGATACGACTGGACTGGCAATGGCCGCACGTTCGAGCAGTTTGTCCAACTCGCCACGGTCGAGCCAAATACCTCGGCAAGCGGGGCAATAATCGATTTCAACACCTTGCCGATCGGCCATCACCAAGGTCTGGTCATTGCATTGGGGACATTTCATGATGTGTGATTCCTGTGAAGGACAAAAAATAGCCCTCGGATGAGGGCTGAAAAATCAGTCGCTGTTGCCACCGATGCCAAACAAGGCCAGCAAACTGGTGAATAAATTGAACACCGAGACAAACAAACTGACCGTGGCCATCACGTAATTGCGTTCACCACCATTCACGATTTGACTGGTTTCAAACAAAATCAGACCAGCAGACAACAAAGCCACCATGGCTGAAACAGCCAAGCTGAGCGCAGGTATGTCAAGGAAGATGGCGGCCAAACCTGCCAACATAGCGATGATCATGCCCATGAATAAAAAGCTGCCCATGAAGCTGAAGTCTTTGCGACTGGTCAGGGCGTAGGCAGACAGCGCCATGAAAGTCACGCCAGTGGCCCCCAAGGCCATGCTCACGGTTTGCGCGCCTCCGGGGACAGACAGGTAATGGGTCAGGATGGGTCCCAAGGTGTAGCCCATGAAACCTGTCAAGCCAAATACCAACGGCAGAGCCCATGCACTGTTTTGCAAGCGATGAATGGCAAACAACAAACCAAAATAGCCGATCAAGGTCAACACCAGGCCCGGTGCAGGCCATTTCCATGTCACCGCAGCCGCGGCCACACTGGCACTGAAGATCAAGGTCATGGCCAACAACGCGTAGGTGTTGCGCAAGACACGTTGAACTTCCAGAGAATGGCTGCTTTGCCCTGCGGCGGGGTAGAGGGTGTTGTCAGATACGGCGTTGCTGAATGGGTTTTGATTCATGAACAATCTCCTTTCAAGAAGGCCTCAAACATAGGGCCTCCATCCACAACTAAAAAGCAGATAATTCCTAAATATCTCTCCTAAAAATACTGACCATGAGCACCCCATTCAATTACAAGCATCTCTATTATTTTTGGGTCGTGGCCAAGGAGGGCGGCATCTCCAAAGCGGCCCAAAAACTGGACATGGCCGTGCAGACTGTGAGCACCCAAGTGCGAGAACTGGAAAAAGAGTTGGGCTGCGAGCTGCTCAAGCCTGCCGGTCGCGGCTTGGCGCTGACAGAGGCGGGCATGGCGGCGATGCAGCAAGCTGACCAGATTTTTCAGCTGGGAGAGGGTTTGCCGAACTTGGTGCGGGATGCGGCAAGCACCCCCGGCGTTCGTTTGTGGGTCGGCATCAGCGATGGTTTGCCCAAGCTCGTGGTGCATCGTTTGTTGCAACCCATCATCACTGAACCTCGGCTGCGCTTGCTGTGCCTGGAAGGTCAGTTCAACGAACTTTTGGGCAATTTGGCGCTGCACAAACTCGACATGGTGATCTCAGACCGGGCTGCACCCAGCAACCCCAACATCAAGCTCTATAGCCATGCCTTGGGCACGTCCACCATTGCTTGGTATGGCACAAAGGCTTTGCTGGCCAAGTCCAAAAAGCCATTTCCGCACAACTTGGCAGAGTTGCCTGTGTTGCTGCCCACAGCCCATACGGCCATCCGTGACAGGCTCGAGCATTGGTTTGAACAACACCACATCAAACCCTACTTGGTTGGAGAATTTGAAGACAGTGCCTTGCTAAAGACTTTTGGCGCCAGTGGCATGGGTGTGTTCCCAGCTGCAGAATCAGTGCAAGAGGAATTGATTTCCCATTACGCTGTTGAGCGCATGGGTCGCAGCGCTGGGGTGACAGAGCATTTCTACGCCATTGGCACAGAAAAAAGGGTGCAACATCCGCTGGTTCAGCGTCTGTTGCACCCAACCCCAACTTGAAAAATCTTCAGGCGTCAGCTTTACGGGGAGCGCTGCGAACACTCAGGACCATGGTGATGGCCAAGATGCCGATCACCACGCCCAAGGAAATGGTGACGGGAATTTTGTAAATATCGATCAAACACATCTTGGTGCCAATGAAAACCAAAATGACCGCCAAACCGTAGTTGAGCAAGTGAAATTTATCGGCCACGGCCGCCAACAGGAAGTACATCGCGCGCAAGCCCAAAATCGCGAACACGTTGCTGGTGAGCACAATGAACGGGTCGCTGGTGATGGCAAAAATGGCGGGAATGGAGTCCACCGCAAAAATCACATCGGTCAGCGCAATCAAGCTGATCACCATGAGCAAAGGGGTGGCGATCTTGACGCCGTTTTCCATGGTCCAAAACCGCTCGCCGTCATAGTTTTGGCTCACTGGCATCCATTTGCGCAATAACTTCAAGGCAGGGTTGTCGTTCAAGTCGGGCTCTTGGCCCGCAGCCCACCACATCTTGATGCCGGTGAGCACCAAGAAAGCGCCAAACACATACAGCACCCAGTGGAACTCGGAGAGCAACCAGCCGCCTACCAAAATCATGACAGTGCGCAACACGATGGCGCCGATGATGCCGATCATCAAGACGCGCTTTTGGTAAGCCTTGGGCACCGCAAAGTAGGTGAAGATCATCAGGAAGACAAAGATGTTGTCCACCGCCAGGGATTTTTCAATCAGATAGCCGGTCAGAAACTCAAGGGACTTGGTGTTGGCCAACTCGATTGATCCGGTTTCGTTCTTGATGGCCCACCAAAACAAGCCATTGAAGACAAAACTCAAGGCGATCCATATCAAGGACCAATTCAAGGCTTCTTTCATCCCCACATCGTGAGCGCCTTGTTTTTTGAGAACCACAAAATCAACAAAAAGAGAGGCCAATACGATGGCGATGAATGTGATCCATAACCAAAGAGGTGCAATCGTGTCCATAGTGTCTTTCACCAAACAATGGACGGCAGTGTAAATTCAAACCCCCATTTTTTCGGGACAAAAATCAGTATTTACTTCGTAAAAATCTGATTGACATATCGTTTTTAACTGACCGGAAATGTCTGTCGCTATTCAAGAATAGGGCTTTAACGATCCTCACATTGCTTTGAAAAAGACCCCTCAAACCGTTCAACCACCCGATTCGGAACGCGCTTGGTTACCCAATCGATCTCAACTTGCCCAACACCCTTGGCTCAAACCTTGGGCACCGCGCCTGTTGGATGCACAGCTATGGCGCTTTCAGCATGAAGCGGTCGCCAGAGGTGTGGCCGTTGGTTTTTTGTGGGCCTTCTTGATCCCAGCAGCACAGATCGTGGCGGCCGTGGTCCATTGTGTTTGGTGGCGCGCCCACATTCCGTCGGCGGCTGCCATGACCATGGTGACCAACCCTTTCACCATCGGGTTTTGGCTTTGGCTGGCCTACCAAACCGGTTCCACCATTTTGGGTGTGAGCACGCCTGCACCAGCTGGGCTGGAAAACCTGAGTTGGGATTTGCTGATGGCCTACGGCGGCCCGATCATGCTGGGCA
>JBIIPF010000188.1:0-4113 GCA_044342755.1 Limnohabitans sp.
TGGTTTTTTTGCGGGTTTTCACAACCAAGTGAGGATAAATACTTGGTTTTGAACCAGTTTTCTGTTTCATAATGGTCCAGACTGCCTGTATTCACAGGGTGAACAGGCAGTGTGTGGGTGATCGGCTAGTTTCGCTTCTTGGCTTTCGTGGACAGGTGCAATCGGGACTCCATCGCTTTTTTATTTGTTTTTATGGAGTCCCTGAATGGGCAACAAACTGTACGTTGGCAACCTGCCGTATTCCGTGCGCGATGGCGACTTGGAACAATCTTTTGGTCAATTTGGCACCGTCACCAGCGCCAAAGTCATGATGGAACGCGACACCGGTCGCTCCAAAGGCTTTGGTTTTGTCGAGATGGGCAGTGACGCTGAGGCGCAAGCCGCCATCAGCGGCATGAATGGCCAACCCCTGGGTGGCCGCAGCCTCGTTGTGAACGAAGCGCGTCCCATGGAGCCCCGTCCTCCCCGCAGTGGCGGCGGTGGCTACGGCGGCGGCGGCGGTGGTGGCGGTTACGGCGGCGGCGGTGGTGGTCGTCGTGAAGGCGGCGGCGGTTACGGCGGCGGCGGTGGTGGTCGTCGTGAAGGCGGCGGCGGCTACGGCGGCGGTGGTCGCAACGAGTACTGATCTGCCCCGATCAACAAAGGCCTCTTCGGAGGCCTTTTTTATTCCTCTTTGTTCGGATGCAACACCGCCTTGACGCGGCCTGACATGCCCAACACTTGGTTCAAATTGTCCGCACGCATGCTGTTGGCCTTGAAACTGTTGTCACCTCTTTTGATTTCAACAGGAAGATCGGTTTGAACCACATCGGTGTTGGCGAACAAATGCAAGAACTCGCTGCGCATCTCGAATGCTTGCGGCGCCTCTTCTGATGGTTCTCGGTAAATCACGGCCTTGCCCATCAGTTGCACCTCTGAGCCATCTTCATTGGCCAAGGCTTGGTGG
Source organism: Limnohabitans sp. (assembly GCA_044342755.1). Classification (GTDB taxonomy): domain Bacteria; phylum Pseudomonadota; class Gammaproteobacteria; order Burkholderiales; family Burkholderiaceae_C; genus Limnohabitans. Next base: position 947 of record JBIIPF010000188.1, read on the forward strand.
GCACTGGCCGAAGTCACACGTCCTTGTTTGTAGATCAATACTTTCGGCTTTTCAACCAAGGTGGTCAGTGTCTGCGGTGAATGCACCGCCGACACGCCTGTCATCGACGACTTCAATTGCCCTTGCAAATCATAAATTTTCAAGGTGAAGCCCCGAATATCGTAATCAGCTTCTTGGGTTGGTACCTTGACTGCAGGCAGCGGGTCCGTTGCGGGCGTGCTGCGCACCAACCAGACGGACCACAACAAGCCAGCGAGCAACAACAACATCGGTAACCATGCAAACACATGGTTGCCAAATTGGCGCAGCCGCTGCCAAGGCGTGACAACCGTTCGGGCCAAGGGCAAGCTATTCAGATTCACAGCACGACCTGGTTGAGCAGTGGTGCGTAATCACCGCGTGCTTGCAGCAACAAATCACACACTTCGCGCACGGCACCATGCCCCGCTTGCGCTTGGGTGACCCAGTGCACCCGTGACAACACCTCGCGGTGCGCGTTCGGCGGCGCACAGGCCAAGGTGCTGGGCAACAACATGCGCAGGTCGGGCCAATCATCGCCCATGGCAGCAGCTTGTGCCCAGGACAAGCCCAAGCTTTGCAACGTGGCTTGTGCGGCGCTGTGTTTGTCTTCGACGCCGAAATGCGCGTGTTGAATATGGAGTGCGTGCAAGCGCACCCTTAGCGCGGCACTGTCGCGCCCCGTGATGATGACAGGCTCCACGCCAGCGCTTTGCAACAACTTCAAGCCGTGGCCATCCAAGGTGTTGAAGCGTTTGGTGGTTTCGCCGTTTTCTGTGAAATACAAACCGCCGTCGGTGAGGACGCCATCGACATCCAACAACAAGACGCGAATGTCCTTGGCGCGTTGCAAGATTGCAGGCGGAAACATGCCCATCAAATCACCTTGGCCCGCATCAAATCGTTGCTGTTGACGAAACCGCAGAGCTGGTTTTGCGCGTTCACCACCAACACACTGGTGATGCGTTTGAGCTCCATCAATTCCGCAGCTTCGGCTGCCAACGCGCTGTCTTTGATGGTGCTGGGCTGCGGGTGCATCACATCGCCGGCAGTGAGTTGGCGCAGGTCTTGGCCCTTTTCAACCAGGCGACGCAAATCCCCATCGGTGAAGATGCCCAACACATGGCCTTGTACATCCACCACGGCCGAGGCGCCCATGCCTTTGTGGCTCATCTCGCGCATCAGCTCGCTGAAAGTCGCCTCAGGCAAAACCCCGGGCACTGCATCGCCGTGGCGCATCACATCACTCACATGCGTGAGCAAGCGCCGACCCAAACTCCCGCCGGGGTGTGAGCGGGCAAAGTCGTCGGCCTTGAAACCTCTGGCATCCAAAATCGCCACCGCCAAGGCGTCGCCCAGCGCCAATTGCGCGGTGGTGCTGGCCGTCGGCGCCAAGTTCATGGGGCAGGCTTCTTTATCAACACTGCTGTCCAACACATAGGTGGCATGTTGAGCCAACGTGGATTGGCTGTTGCCGGTGATGGCGACCAAGACCATGCCCTGGCGTTTGATGATGGGCAAGATGGCCGAGAGTTCATCACTTTCACCGCTGTTAGACAAAGCAATCACCAGATCGTCACGCGTCACCATGCCCAAGTCGCCATGGCTGGCTTCAGCAGGATGCACAAAAAAGGCGGGGGTGCCGGTGGAGGCCAAGGTGGCGGCGATCTTGCGTCCTATGTGGCCGCTTTTGCCCATGCCCATGACCACGACACGACCACGCACAGACAACACCGCTTGAACCGTTTCTATGAAAGATTCGCCCAAGCGTTGCTGCATCTTGAGCACCGCCTCGGCTTCGATGACCAAGGTTTGTCGCCCCAGGTTCAGCAGATGCGTTTGTTGTTCGGCGTTCAAAGGCTTCATGCTTTCTATTATGCGATCAGTGGCTGGTGTTATTTGCCAATGCAAAAGTTGGAAAAAATGTCGCCCAGCAAGTCGTCTGCGCTGAATTCACCGGTCAGGCTGGACAAACTTTGTTGGGCCAATCGGCATTCTTCGGCCAACAAATCCAATGCGGGCCTGGGGTTGTCCAACAATCGCGTCGCCGCCTGGAGGTGTTCCAACACCACCGCCAAGGCTTCCAAATGCCGCGCACGCGCCGTGAACACGCCGTCTTGGGCGCCGGTTTGCCAACCCGCCAACTGCAAGATCTTGGTGCGCAATGCATCCAACCCCATGCCCTTTTGGGCTGATATGGACACAGCTTGGCCGCGCGTGGTGCCAGTCAGCATGTCGCATTTGTTGTCAACCAGCAGCAAACGGGTGTGCTTGGGCAGCAAGGCCTCGATGTCTTGCTGCAGCTGCGCTTGTTGCTGTTGGTAGACCTCATCTGTTCGCGCCACATCATTGAGCAACACAACGATGTCGGCTTGTTTGATTTGGGCCCAAGCGCGTTCCATGCCGATTTGTTCCACTTCATCGGCTTGTGCATGGTCGCGCAAACCAGCGGTGTCCAACACATGGATGGGCACGCCTTCAATCTGAATCGACTGGCTCAGCACGTCACGGGTGGTGCCGGCAATGGGCGTCACGATGGCCAATTCGGCGCCCGCCAAGGCGTTGAGCAAAGAGCTTTTACCCGCATTGGGTTGACCGGCGATCACCAGCTTCAAGCCGTCCCGCAACAAAGCGCCTTGCTTGGCATGGGTGGCCAAAGCCGCCGTGTTGGTCAACAGGGTTTGCAGTTGCTGTTCGACTTGCATCTCGTGGATGAAGTCCAAGTCTTCTTCGGGAAAGTCCAAGCACGCTTCGATCTGTACGCGCAAATGCACGAGTGCGTATTTCAGCGCCTGGACTTGATCCGAAAACACACCCTGCATGGAGCGCCCGGCGCTGCGCACCGCCGCTTCGGTGTTGGCGTCGATCAAGTCGGCCACCGCTTCGGCTTGCGCCAAATCGAGCTTTTGATTCAGGTAGGCCCGCTGCGTGAATTCACCCGCTTGGGCCATGCGCAACCGCGGCAGCCAGCGCTTGCCGTCACGATTGTTTGATTGCGCCAAAGAGAGACATCGCGCCATCAGCATGTGCATGACCACGGTGCCGCCATGGCCCTGCAACTCCAACACATCTTCACCGGTGTAACTGTTGGGCGCAGGGAAATAAAGTGCCAATACTTGGTCCAAGGCCTGACCTTGGTCATCTTTCAA
>JBIIPF010000189.1:0-4110 GCA_044342755.1 Limnohabitans sp.
GCACATCCAAGTCGTTCATCAAGGCGTAGAGGGCGGGCGCACCGTCGAGTTTGTAAATCACGTGGTCATCGGCTTCGGTGATTTCACGCACCTCGCCCAAAGGCTTGCAGCCCTGGGTAACGCGCGTTTGCATCTGCACTTCAGGGGCAAACGCCACGCCACTCAAGCCGCCGCTGTAAACGCCATGGCCGCGACCAGAGGCGGGTGGCGTGCGTTCACCGCCACGCGCAAATTGCACGGCTTCTGTGCGGCTGGAGGCCAAGCCGCCAAACACAAAACCGCTTTGGGTGTTGTGCGCCAAGTCTTCAATCAGTTCGCTCAGTTCAGGCGTGTGCGCATCGGCATGCACCAGGGCGGTTTGCGCTACAAAGCCTTGCGACAAAGCCTGGCCCAAGGGCGCTTGGCCGCTGAAGACCCGGTATTGCTCGGCAGGGATGTTGCACAACATGACGGCCAAAGCGGGCTCGTCAAAGTACTCAACGTTGTTCGATGAAATGCCCACGCCCACCGTGCCAGACCAATGTTGCACCGTGGGCAAGGCCTGCGCCACATGGTCCAAGATGGCTTGCGCATGACGCGCGAAATGGTCGGTGATGTAGACCAGGCCCAGGCTGGGTGCATCAGCATAGGCGGGGTTGTGCATGTGTGCACGCAGTTGCGCCAGCACCATGTCGGCCGCCATCTCCCAATGCGGGTGCGTGGCATGGCCGTAGGGAAACAGTTTCATCAACGCGCGGTTTGGCGGGCCGTTTTTTTGGCAGGGGCTTTTTTAGCAGGGGCTTTTTTAGTTGCGGCTTTTTTGGCTGCAGGTCTGGCTGCAGGTCTGGCTGCAGGTGCCGGGGCTTGCATGTGGGCTGCATGCTGTTGCATGTCGTTCACGGCCTGCGCGGCAATGCTTTGAAACTGCTGGCTGATGGCGCCCCACCATTGCATCGGGTCGACCATCGGTGGGGCTTCTTTGGAGGCCCCCTTTGTCGCTGCAGCGGGCGCTTGGCCGGTCATGGCAGCAGCCACATCGGCCATGCCCACATTCATGCTTTGCAGCGTGGACAAGGTCATGCGCTGGACTTCCATCGCTTGGATGGTGGCGCTCAAAGCCTTGGCGTTTTGATCGAGCCAAAACTGCACCGACTTCAGCTCTTGAATGCGTTTGTCCAGCTCTTCGGGGTCCAGCGTGGGGGTGACCCATTGCGACGCCGAGGGCATGCTGGCCGCCGGATTGGCCTGTGCAAACTTCTTCAAAAAATCAAAGCCGGGCAAGAAATGGTCGAAGCTGAAGGCGGGTTGGCTGGCCATGGGCGTCTTTCAATGGTTGTGGTGTTCACCGCTTTTGTGTTTGTCGGCGCCGCCCATGGGTGCTTTCTTGGCCACGGCGTGAACTTCTTGCTGTGTTTTAACACCAGCGGCGTCTTCAAACAGCAAAGTAACCACCACATGCTTGCCCTCTTCCACAGGCGCTTTCAAGTCCATCAGCATCACGTGGTAACTGCCAGGCTTCAACGACACGGTTTGGCCAGCCGGCAAATCCAGCGCTTTGATGGACTGCATTTTCATGACGTCCTTGTCCATTTTCATTTCGTGCACTTGCGCGACAGGTGTCAACTCGGACTTGACACCGACCAAGCGCGTGGCCTTCTTGGCGGTCAGGTTCATGAAGACGCCCGTGGCTTTTTGGCCTTTGCCGGTGGCGCGCGCCCAGGCGTCGGCGACGTCGACTTGGGCATGGGCCGAAGCAGCTGCGAGCAAACAAAGTGCAGAGATCAGTTGTTTCAACATGGGGTTCTCCTTCAGGGTGATGTGCGTTCAGTGATGAATCCAATTTGCGTCATGCCAGCGCGTTGCGCAGCCGCCATGGCTTGTGCCACGCGCTCGTAACGCACGGCTCTGTCGCCGCGAATGTGCAAGGGCGCTTGCGGTTTTTTCTGCGCCTCGGCTTGCAACAAGCTGTTCAACTTGGCCTCGTCCACGGCCTCGTCGTTCCAAAAGTACTTGCCTTCAGCATCCACGGTCAAGCGGATGGTTTGTGGTTTGGCGTCTTGCGGTTGGTTGCTCGCGCGCGGCAACTCGATGTTGACCGCGTGTTTCATGACCGGGATGGTGATGATGAAGATGATGAGCAAGACCAGCATGATGTCCACCAAGGGTGTCATGTTGATTTCGTTCATCACCTCATCGTTGTCGTCTTGGGTGCCAAAAGCCATGGCTTACCCCTTGGCTTTCACACGCGAGCCGGTGATCAGCAGCGCGTGCAAATCGTGGGCAAAGCGGTTCATGCGGGTGATGATGAACTTGTTGCCGCGCACCAAAGCGTTGTAGCCCAGCACCGCGGGAATGGCCACCGCCAAGCCCAGCGCCGTCATGATGAGGGCCTCGCCAATGGGGCCGGCCACTTTGTCGATGGTGGCCTGGCCGGCCATGCCAATTTGCATGAGCGCGTGGTAGATGCCCCAGACCGTGCCAAACAATCCCACAAAGGGTGAGGTTGAACCCACCGACGCCAGGATGGCCAAGCCCGACTGCAAATCTGCGGTGGCATCATCGATCGCGTTTTGCAACCCACGCGTCACCCAATCACTGGTATCGAGTTCTTTCAACAACTCGGGTTGCGTGCTGCCAGTTTTCAAATGCGCCAACGCTTCTTGGCCGCGCAACGCCAGCGCTCTGAAGGGGTTGCCTGCTTCGTTGCCCAGCGCTTGCAGGCCACCGGCCACATTGGCGCTGTGCCAAAACGCTTCCACGCGTGCAGCTTGTTTTTGCGCCGAAAACAAATTCAGCGACTTCAAGATGATGACGATCCATGAGGCCAGCGACATGACCAACAGCAGCAGCGCCACAAAGCGGGTGACGCCGTCGCCCTCGGTCCATAAATTGATGAGTCCAAATTCGTTGTTCATGACTGCTCTTTATTCCAAAGTGAATTGAATCGGTACTTGGTACCACATGGCTTCTGGCACACCGCCGCGTTTGCCCGGCACATAGCGCCAGCGCATGGCCGCGTCCATGGCCGATTTGTCCAGTCTCTCAAAGCCGCTGCTGGTGACCAACTCGACCTTTTGCGGTGTGCCATCGGTGCCAATCAAGACTTTGAGCACCACCTTGCCTTGCTCGCCCAAACGCTTGCTCATGCGCGGGTAATCGGGTGGTGGATTGTGCAGGTAGTCGGCTTTGGAGCTGGGCATTTCGACCTTGGCCGGTGCCGCAGGCGGTGGTGGTGGCGCAGGTGGCGCAGGAGGTGGCGGCGCAGGCGGCGCGGCTTGCACGGCAGGCGCGGTCGGCGCGGCGGTGGGCGCAGCCAACACAGCAGGCGGCTCGGGCGTGGCCGGGGCGGGCGGCTGCGGCGTGGGTGGCGGCGTCAACACCGGTTGTGGGGTTTTGGGCGGCGGCGTGAGCTTGGGGGGCTCGGGCGGCTTCACCGGCTCGGGGGGTTTGGGCGGCGGCGGTGGCGGCTCGGCTTGGCTGATGGCCATGACCGGCACCACGACTTCCACCACGCGTTGCAGCAAACCCGTGTGCATCGCCCACAGCGCTGCGATGTGAAACATCACGACACTGGAGACGATGGCAAGGGTGCGGGGGTTCATGAACTGGCGATGCAAACGAAGCCGCAGATTCTCTCATCCCGCATTCGACGCGGCGGTGCGGCGGCGGGATACCCTGGAAGTCCAGGCCATGCGCAAGCCCAAGCCACCCAACAGCAACAAGATGGCCAACACCACGCCCGACACCACGCCGTTGTGGATCTGGCGGCCGAACATGGCCAAGAAATTCCATTTGTGCAAATAACTGAAGCTCCAGCGTTCGGCTTGGGCAGCGTTCGGGCTGATGTCGGCCAACACGCCCGTGGCGGTATCGACAAACACACTGGCGTTGACCGGCGCACCATAGTTCAATCGCCAGACCGGCACACGCTTGTTGCGAAAGTCGTAATCCGGGCCAAAACGGGTGACTTTTTCCACCGACTTGATGGCATCGCGAGAGACGCCCGTGAACCGCTCACCCAGTTGCAAGGCCAATTCACGGTCGCCACCTTGCCATGTCTCACCACGCTTGGCCCTCAGGTAAAGGGGTTCACCCAAGGCGCTGCGGCCCTCGAAACGCGCTTTGCGGATC
>JBIIPF010000012.1:0-15939 GCA_044342755.1 Limnohabitans sp.
TTCTTTGTCGGCCGTGATTGGCCCCAACGGTGCTGGTAAGACCACTTTTTTCAATCTCATTTCAGGTGCTTTGCAACCTGATACTGGCAAGATTTTGCTCGAAGATGTAAATATTGTGGGCTTGTCGAGCAGTGAAATTATCCGCAAAGGTATTGGCAGAGCCTTTCAAGTTGCCAAGCTCTTTAAAACATTGACTGTCGAAGAATCTTTACGAGGTGCGTTCCAATCCCCGTTGGGGAAATCAGCGCAGATGCACGGTCGTTTTCCTCTGGACCAAACCCGTGACCGGGCCATGGAGGTCATGGAGCTTCTGGGATTGCAGCACAAGGCTGATGTGGTCAGTGGCAACCTGTCGCATGGCGATCAAAAACTCCTTGATATTGCGCTGGCTTTGGTGCTGCGGCCGAAAGTTTTGCTGCTTGATGAGCCTGTGGCCGGAATGGGCCCCGAGGAGAGGACGCAGATGATCGATACGGTCTATTCGCTTTGGAAGAAAGGTGGACTCACCATTGTTTTGATCGAACACGATATGGATGTTGTTTTTCGCATCGCTCAGCATATTTATGTTTTGTCCTACGGTCAATTACTTGCGCAAGGGACTGCTGAGCAAATCCAAAACAACCCCGATGTGATAGAGGCCTACTTAGGCACACCCAAAGAGCTTGCCCATGAACGTCATGCTTGATGTTGTCGGATTGAATGTCCATTACGGCAGCAGTCAGGTTCTGTTTGACCTGCAACTGAAAGTGCACCATGGTGAAACCTTGGCGCTGTTGGGACGAAACGGCGCAGGAAAAAGCACGAGCATGAAAGCCATTGCTGGAATCATTTCATGCACTAATGGCAGCATTCGATTCAATGACAGAGACATCTCCGGCACGCACTCACACTTGATTGCCAGAGCCGGTATTGGTTTTGTTCCTGAGGACAGGCAGATATTTACGGGCTTGTCTGTTGAAGATAATTTGATCATTGGGGCAAAGTTTGGACCCCAAGGTGAGCAGGCCTGGACGCTTGATCGGGTCTATCAGATGTTGCCCTTGTTGTATCCCTTGAGGCAACGCATGGGGGGTTTGCTGTCTGGCGGTGAGCAGCAAATGCTGACCATAGGGCGGGCTTTGATGGGGAACCCCAGCTTGCTGCTGCTTGACGAGCCCAGCGAGGGACTTGCACCCATCATGGTTCAAAAAATTGGCGAATTAATTGTAAACTTGCGTGAGCTTGGTACCACCATCGTTTTGGCCGAGCAAAACTTGCATTTTTGTCTGGGCTTGGCTGACCGTGCTGTTGTTATTGACAAGGGCCGCGATGTGTTTGTCGGAAATATTGCAGAACTCAACGCCAATGCGGAAATCAAAAAACGCTATCTGTCGGTCTGACTTGTGGATTCGCATCCCAACTTGAAGCCGACATACCCGTTGTTCACAATCTCTTCACACGTTGTTCTGTAGCGCAAGAAGCCGCCAGGATACGGCATGAAGACACGCGGTTTGCCAGGAACATTGGCACCTAAATACCAAGAATGCTTGGCCTGGGGAAGCAGCGTTTCATTGGCAGCTGCGTTGACCGTTTCAACCCAGCTTTCACTGGCATCTTGGCCAGCCTCTATGAAATCCAACTTGTTTTTTTGCAGGTGCTCAATGCAGTTCGTGATCCATTCCACATGGTGCTCGATGGCAGGCGGCATATTGCATAAAACAGATGGGCTACCAGGGCCAGTGATGGTAAACATATTCGGAAAACCAGGAACTTGAAGACCCAGGTAATTGATGGGGCCCGCCTGCCATGCCTTTTGCAAGGTCAAGCCATTTCGACCTTGGATGTCCATCTTCAACAAAGAGCCCGTCATGGCATCAAAGCCTGTTGCAAAAACGATGATGTCCAAACTGAACTCGGCGGTGGTGGTTTTGATGCCTCGCGGCGTGATGCACTCAATGGGCGATTCACGGAGGTTGACCAAATCGACATGAGTCGCATTGAAAGTTTCGAAATAACCGCTGTCAATAGGCGGACGCTTTGCAGCAAACGGATGGTCAATGTCGCTGAGTTGCTCTGCCTTGACAGGATCGGTGACAGTCTGACGAATCTTGTGGCGTATGAAATCGGCTGCTGTCCGGTTTGAGTCAGGGTTTTGCAGCAAATCTTTGAACGTCGCACGAAACTGTAGTCCGCCTTTTAGCCATGCATCTTCATAAATTTGTTGACGCTCTTCTTCGCTGACGTCATGGACCAAGCGGTCTGAAATGCGAAATGGATGGGCATTGGTATTGGTTGTCATCACTTCACGAAAATGCGAGGCATTTTCTTTTGCATAGCGCTTGAAGGAATCATCCAGCGGCATATTTCGAGCAGGAATGCTGTAATTGGCTGTTCGCTGAAACACGGTCAGGTGCTTGGCTTTTTCGGCGATGACCGGGATAGCTTGAATGCCCGTTGATCCCGTTCCAATGACGCCAACTTTTTTGCCAGAGAAATCCACGCCTTCATGCGGCCACTCGCCCGTATGAAACCAATCGCCCGCAAATGTATCCAGCCCCGAAATGCTGGGGATGTTGGCGGAGGACAAGCAACCAACAGCCGTGATGAAATACTTGGCTGAATAGGTTTGGCCTGTATCGGTCGTGATGAGCCAACGGTTGTTTGTGTCTGAATAATGTGCGCTTTGTACTTTGGTGCCCAGCACAATATCGGGTCTCAAATTGAAACGGTCTGCAACGTGATCAAGGTAGCGCAAAATTTCGGGTTGCTGCGGGTAACGCTCAGACCATTCCCATTCATCCAGCAATTCCTTCGAAAAATAGTAAGCGTAGGAGTGGCTTTCAGAATCGCATCTTGCGCCAGGGTAGCGATTCCAGTACCAGGTGCCTCCTACGCCTTGAGCGGCGTCCAATACTTTGACGGACAAACCCAGCTTGTCTCGAAGAAGCAGTAATTGGTACAAGCCTGAAAAGCCTGCACCGACCACTAAAGCGTCAATTGACAAGGGGAAAGAAGGCACTGGCGGTTGGCTATTTTTCATAGGAGGATTTCAAAATGATAGCCTTATTCAAGCTGGATCGGTTGCGCCGATTCAAAAAATGCGCGAAAGATGATCCATCTCATTTGAATACGCCAACTCCTGTATTATTTCACTGCAGAACAATGATTCATATTGACAAAACCTGCTCTATCCCTTTGGTTCAAATGGCGAGGGAAGACCGAACTTCCTTTGAGACCATCCAATTGTTTAATCTGCCTCGTGAAAAAAGGAGCACCGATGACTGAAGACCCCAGATGCTGTGGAACCGGTACCTGCATCATCAATGAAGAAGGCGTTTGCTGGTGTGGCCAAACCTGGGATGGTGAAAAGATGTGCATGCCAACAGCCCTCAAAAATGAGTCGCCTCAAGAAACAACGAACTCCGTTGATCCTGAATGATGGCCACAGCCCCTTGACTCAAATCAATCTCAACAAGCCGTAGAAAGCTTTATGGCTTTGCAGGAGATTCCAAAGTCCAACCGCGTTTGGCCCATTCGCTCATCCCGCCACGTACATACTCCACATTGGTAAATCCGCGAGCGCGAAGTTCTTTGGCAACAGCACTTGAGCGATTTTGTGTATTGCATATCAAAAGCACGCGCGAATCAGCAGTCCTGGGTAATTCGTTGAGCCGAGATGCCAGCGTACTCATGGGAATCAACTTCATCCCTTTGGCTACGCCAGTCGCATGCTCATCAGGTTCGCGAATATCCAAGACTGTCACGCTGCTATTGCCAACCAACGAGCGTGCCTCATCCAAACTGACTTGTGCATGAGAAAAACCAACCAGGGTAGTCAATAAAAAGACGGGAATGAGTTTCATGCTTTTAAAAATCAGAAATCGAATGGCAAGGGCATCTGAGATCGAGGCTGCAACCAACCGAGGGCATTTGCCTTGTCTGGCTCAAGACTCCGGCATGAAACAGGAAATTTCTGGTGCGTGGTGAGGGTTTCGAACCCCCGACCCCCGCCGTGTGAAGGCGATGCTCTACCACTGAGCTAACCACGCGAACTGCTGTTGAAGCAGGGCTGTATTCTGTCACAAAAATGAGCGTTTTGAAGCCAGGCTCCTTGAAGCGTCAGGGCGCTGATGCCGTACGTTGAGCCATGCGCCACAAAGTCTTGCCACCACTGGCTTTGTCGATTTGATCCAGCACACCTTCATGTGCCAGCAATTCTTCAGCAGTCGGACTTATCACAGGACAAGAGACTTGGCTGTAATCCCGACGTGCTGCTGATTTTCCAGAGGCATCTCGCGCATCATCTTGATCGATCAGCAATCCATCTTGGCCACGCGAGAGATTGATGTAGACATCGGCCAACAACTCGGCATCCAGCAAAGCACCATGCAGCGTGCGAGCGGCGTTACTCACGCCCAATCGCTCACACAAGGCGTCCAGTGAATTGCGTTTACCGGGGTAAATTTCTTTGGCCATGGCCAAGGTGTCCATCACCTGACCCACATGCTCTTTGAAAGGGGGGTGGCCCGCCAACTCCAGCTCTTTGTTCAAAAAGCCCAAGTCGAAAGGTGCGTTGTGGATGATGACGTCAGCGCCCTTCACATAGGCCAAAAACTCATCCACGATTTGCGCGAACTTGGGTTTGTCTTGCAAAAACTCGGTGGTGATGCCGTGCACATTCAGCGCTTCTTCATGGCTGTCACGCTCGGGGTTGATGTAGTAATGAAAATTGCGACCAGTGAGTTTGCGGTGCATCAATTCCACACAGCCCAACTCCAGGATGCGGTCACCGTTGTCTGGTGACAGCCCAGTGGTTTCGGTGTCCAACACAATCAGACGCATGGCTTCAGTGGTTTTCTTTGGCGTGGTTGATGGTGTAGCGCGGAATCTCAATCACGAGGTTCTGCTGAGCCACCACCGATTGGCAACTCAGGCGCGAATTCGGCTCAAGACCCCAGGCGCGGTCCAGCAAATCTTCTTCCAACTCTTCGGGCTCGTTCAAGCTTGCAAAGCCCTCGCGCACCACCACGTGGCAAGTGGTGCAGGCGCAGCTCATGTCACACGCGTGTTCGATGTTGATCCCATTGTCCAGCAAGGCTTCGCAAATGGTGTTGCCAGGCGCAACATGAATTTCTTTGCCCTCGGGGCACAGCTCCACATGCGGGAGAATTTTGATGATGGTCATGACATGGCCCCAATGTGTTTACCCGACAGGGCTTTGCGAATGCCGTCGTTCATGCGGGCAGCGGCGAAAGCTTCGGTGCCTTTGGCCAAAGCCTCGGTAGCAGCCTCGATGTCGGCAGGCACCTCTGAAGTTTTGATGGCCAGCACCGCATCCATCAATTGGTGAATGACGGTTTGTTCTTCAGCAGACAACAACGTTGCATCAGCGTGCAAGGCACTTTGCGTGGCCAGCCACATGCGGTCGGCTTCCAAACGCGCTTCGGCCAAGGCCCGTGCGTTCTTGTCGAACTCGGCAGTGTGAAAACTGTCTTGCAACATGGCGGCAATTTGCTCGTCGGACAAACCATAGCTGGGCTTGACGTCAATCTGGGCTTGCACGCCACTTTTTGTCTCCAACGCCGACACGCTGAGCAAGCCATCGGCATCCACAGTGAAAGTCACGCGAATGCGGGCCGAGCCTGCGGCCATGGGTGGTATGCCCTTCAATTCAAAACGTGCCAAGCTGCGGCAGTCTTTCACCAGGTCTCGCTCGCCTTGCAGCACATGCAAGGCCAGCGCGGTTTGACCGTCTTGGTAGGTGGTGAAGTCTTGTGCCATGGCGGTGGGAATGGTTTGGTTGCGTGGCACGATGCGCTCGACCAAACCGCCCATGGTTTCAATGCCCAGAGACAGCGGAATCACATCCAACAACAGCAGTTCGCCATCGGGGTTGTTGCCACTGAGCTGGTTGGCTTGAATGGCCGCGCCAATGGCGACCACTTCATCCGGGTTCAAATTGTTCAAGGGCGCGCAGTTCAAGAGCGCTGCCACCGCGCTTTGCACATGCGGCATGCGGGTCGAGCCGCCCACCATCACCACGCCTTGAATATCCTCAGCCTTCATGCCCGCATCGCGCAAGGCTTTCTTGACGGCTTGCAGGGTTTTTTGGGTGAGTGCTTGAGCACGTTGCTCAAAACCTGTGCGTTGAATCGTGGTGGTCAACAAACCATCCGACAACGCCACACTGAATATTGCGTAGTCGTTTGCAGAGAGCTCTTCCTTGCAAGCCCGTGCCGCGGTCAACAACAAGCTGGCGTCCACCTCGTTCAAGGCTTGGCGTTGGCTTTGTTCAAGCGCGATCTCAAGCAAGCAACGGTCATAGTCGTCGCCACCCAGGGCCGAGTCACCACCGGTGGAGAGGACCTCGAACACGCCACGGCTCATGCGCAGAATAGAAATATCAAAGGTGCCGCCACCCAAGTCGTAAACCGCATACACGCCTTCACTGGCATTGTCCAAACCATAAGCAATGGCGGCAGCAGTGGGTTCGTTGATCAGGCGCAGCACATTCAAGCCCGCCATTTGCGCTGCGTCTTTGGTGGCTTGGCGTTGCGCGTCATCAAAGTACGCTGGCACGGTGATGACCGCGCCGTAGATGTCGTCATTGAAGGTGTCTTCTGCGCGTTGGCGCAGGCTGGCCAAAATCTCCGCACTCACCTCTACCGGCGACTTCAATCCATGCAAGGTGTTCAAGCCCAACATGCCGGGTTGGTCTGCAAACGCATACGGGAAATGTTCGGGGTGGGGCACGTCTTTCAAACCGCGCCCCATAAAACGCTTGACCGAGACGATGGTGTTGGCCGGGTCTTGAGATTGCGAAACCAGCGCAGCAGCGCCAATCAATCGCTTGCCATCTGGCAAATAGCGCACTACAGAAGGCAAGATCACATGGCCAGCTTCATCGGGCAGGCACTCGGCAACGCCGTTGCGCACGCTGGCCACCAAGGAATGGGTGGTACCCAAGTCGATGCCAATGGCGATCCGTCTGGCGTGGGGATCTGGTGCTTGACCAGGTTCAGAAATTTGCAGCAAAGCCATGGTGGGTATTTTGCCCTCAGGCATCTTCCAGTCGATCGAGGCGGTTGTTCAAGTCTTCTTCGAAGCGTTCGATGAACATCAGCGCCCTCACCTCGTGCACTGCGGCCATCCAGTTCTTGTCGATGTCCAAGCTTTGGGCACATCGTTGCAACGCTGATTGTTTGGCGTCGTGAATCTCAGATTGCAATGTGATCAAGGCCGTTTCGGTTTGAGCCTCATCCAAATCTTCGCGCCACTGCATTTGTTGCATCAAAAAAGCAGCAGGCATGCTGGTGTTGTCTTCGGCTTGCAAAGGCGCACCATGCAACTCACACAAGTAGGCGGCGCGGCGCAATGGGTTTTTCAAGCGTTGGTAGGCCTCGTTGACCCGCACCGACCATTGCATGGCCAAGCGCTTGTCAGCGGGTCCTTGCGAGGCGAATTGGTCAGGGTGCACTTGCTGCTGCAAGGCTTTCCACTGAGCATCCAACTGGTTGCGATTCAATTCAAATTGCGCAGGCAACTCGAACAATTCAAAGTCGGTGGCCGCCAAAGACAGCGGTTGCTTCAACGAACCAGCGCTTTGCATCAGACTCGGAAAGACTCGCCGCACCCGCAACGATCACGCTCGTTGGGATTATTGAATTTAAAGCCTTCGTTCAGGCCTTCACGCACAAAATCGAGTTCGGTGCCGTCTAAATAAGCCAGGCTCTTGGGGTCGATCAGGATCTTCAGGCCATGGGTTTCAAAGACCACGTCATCTGCTGTAAGGTCGTCCACGTATTCAAGCTTGTAAGCCAAGCCCGAGCAACCCGTGGTCTTGACGCCCAAGCGCACGCCCACACCCTTGCCTCGTTTGCTGAGGTAGCGATTGACATGCCGCGCTGCGGATTCGGTCATGGAGACAGACATATCAGTGAACGTGTTTCTTTTTGTAATCTTCCACAGCAGCTTTGATGGCATCTTCAGCCAAGATGGAGCAATGGATTTTCACGGGAGGCAAGGCCAATTCCTGTGCAATTTCGCTGTTTTTCAAGGCAGCGGCTTGATCCAGGGTTTTGCCCTTGACCCATTCGGTGACCAATGAAGAAGAGGCGATGGCGGAGCCGCAACCATAGGTTTTGAAACGTGCATCTTCAATCACGCCGGTTTGCGGGTTCACCTTGATTTGCAGCTTCATCACGTCGCCACAAGCAGGTGCACCCACCATGCCGGTGCCCACCGAATCGTCACCTTTGTCAAAAGAACCCACGTTGCGGGGATTTTCGTAGTGGTCCACCACTTTTTCAGAATATGCCATCTCGATTACCTCTTTATCTCAAAACATTCAACATTTGTCCGCTTATTCACCCATGACCCAAAGCAATAAAACCATGGGTCGTTTGACCATGAGGTCAGTGCGCGGCCCATTGGATGGTGCTCATATCAATGCCTTCTTTGTACATGTCCCACAAAGGGCTCAGGTCACGCAGTTTGCTGACATTGGTGCGAATGGTGCTGATCGCATAGTCAATTTCTTCTTCAGTGGAGAAACGACCGATGGTCATGCGCAAACTGCTGTGTGCGAGCTCATCGCTGCGACCCAAAGCACGCAGCACATAGCTGGGCTCCAAGCTGGCCGAAGTGCATGCAGAGCCTGATGACACAGCCAAGCCTTTGATGCCCATGATGAGGGACTCGCCCTCGACATAGTTGAAGCTGATGTTCAGGTTGTGCGGCACGCGTTGGGTCAGGTGACCATTGACAAAGACTTGCTCCATGTCTTGCAAGCCCGCCAACAAACGCTGTTGCAAATAACGGGCTTTGGCCACGTCTTGGGCCATTTCCAACTTGGCGATGCGAAAGGCCTCGCCCATGCCCACGCATTGGTGGGTGGGCAGCGTGCCACTGCGCATGCCGCGCTCGTGACCACCGCCGTGCATTTGGGCTTCCAAACGCACACGCGGTTTGCGCCGCACATACAGAGCGCCAATGCCTTTGGGACCATAGGTTTTGTGGGAGGCCAAGCTCATCAAATCGATGGGCAGCTTGGTCATGTCAATTTCGACCTTACCTGTGGATTGAGCGGCATCGACGTGGAAAATGATGCCGCGCTCGCGGCACATATTGCCAATCGTCACGATGTCTTGGATGACACCGATTTCATTGTTGACATGCATGACGCTGATGAGCGAGGTGTCGGGGCGGATCGCGTCTTTCAACTTGTTCAAGTCGAGCAAGCCGTCTTCTTGCACATCCAGGTAAGTGACTTCAAAACCTTGGCGCTCAAGTTCGCGCATGGTGTCCAGTACGGCTTTGTGCTCGGTTTTCACGGTGATGAGGTGCTTGCCCTTGGTTTTGTAGAACTGGGCTGCACCCTTGATGGCCAAGTTATTCGACTCGGTGGCACCAGAAGTCCAAACGATTTCACGCGGATCAGCACCAATCAGGTCGGCCACATGAACACGGGCTTTCTCAACGGCTTCTTCGGCTTCCCAACCCCAAGCGTGGCTGCGGGAAGCGGGGTTGCCGAAGTGCTCGCGCAACCAAGGGATCATGGCTTCAACCACCCGTTCATCACAAGGATTGGTGGCACCGTAATCCAAGTAAATCGGGAAATGCGGGGTCATGTCCATGATCAGCCTTTGACAAACACATTGCCCAAAGCGAACACCGAATTGGGGGCGTTGACGCGGATGGGTTTGACCACGGGCGCTGAAGAAATAGCGCGTTTGTGCATCGGTTTGTCTTCCACTTGCAAGCCTTTGGCCAATTGCTCGTCCACCAATTTTTGCAAATGCACAGAACTCAAAAAGTCGATCATGCGCTGGTTCAAATTGGTCCAGAGCTCGTGTGTCATGCAGCGACCGGTTTCGCCGAGACAGTTTTCTTTGCCACCGCAATGGGTGGCGTCGATGGGTTCATCCACCGACAAAATGATGTCCGCCACAGAAATTTCGATCGCTTTACGGCCCAGGGTGTAACCACCGCCGGGTCCGCGGGTGGACTCGACCAGGTTTTGGCGGCGCAATTTGCCAAACAACTGCTCGAGATAGGACAGAGAAATTTGTTGGCGCTGGCTGATGGCAGCCAAGGTCACGGGACCATTGTTTTGACGCAAAGCCAAGTCAATCATGGCGGTGACGGCGAAACGACCTTTGGTGGTAAGACGCATGGTGAACTCCTTGATGGTCTATGTCGACTGGATTAGTCAACTATAGCACAAGACCAATCAAATCAGTCGGGATTAAACCTTGTCTGGGCTAGAAGCCCCAAAGGTCATGGCTCTGAGCCGCCCCAATTGGTCACGGGTGGCGGCAGCTTGCTCAAATTCCAGATTGCGAGCGTGTTCCATCATCTGTTTTTCAAGGCGTTTGATTTCCTTGGCCACGTCGCGTTCGCTCATGTCTTGGACGCGGGCTTGCTCCAACTCGAGGCGCATCGACTCTTTGTCCGACTTCTCGCTGTAGACCCCGTCAATCAGGTCGCGGATGCCTTTGACCACCCCGCGCGGCGTGATGCCATTGGCGGCATTGAAGCTGATTTGCTTGTTGCGGCGCCGTTCGGTTTCGCCAATGGCCCGCTTCATTGACTCGGTCATTTTGTCGGCGTACAAAATCGCACGCCCTTCCAAGTTTCGTGCGGCCCGGCCAATGGTTTGAATCAGACTGCGTTCGGAACGCAAAAACCCCTCTTTGTCGGCGTCCAAAATGGCCACCAAAGACACCTCGGGCAAGTCCAAACCTTCACGCAGCAAGTTGATGCCGACCAGCACATCAAACGCGCCCAAGCGCAGATCGCGCAGGATTTCCACCCGCTCCACCGTGTCGATGTCGCTGTGCAAATAGCGCACCTTGACGCCGTTGTCGCCCAAATAATCGGTGAGCTGCTCGGCCATGCGTTTGGTCAGGGTGGTGATCAAAATCCGCTCGTTTTTCACCACCCGAATACGGATTTCTTGGAGCACATCGTCCACTTGGTGGATGGCGGGTCGCACCTCGACCATGGGGTCAACCAGGCCGGTGGGGCGCACCACCTGCTCCACCACATTGCCGGAGTGGGTTTTTTCATAGTCGGATGGCGTGGCCGAGACAAACACCAACTGGCGCATGCGTTTTTCAAATTCGTCCAGCTTCAAGGGTCGGTTGTCCAAGGCGCTGGGCAATCGGAAACCATATTCCACAAGAGTGGTTTTACGGGCGCGGTCGCCGTTGTACATGCCGGAAAACTGGCCCATGAGCACATGACTTTCATCCAGAAACATCAATGCGTCTTTGGGCAGGTAGTCGGTCAGGGTGCTGGGTGGCTCACCAGGGGCTGCGCCTGACAAATGCCGGGTGTAGTTTTCAATCCCCTTGCAGTGCCCCACTTCGCTCAGCATTTCCAAGTCAAAGCGGGTGCGTTGCTCCAGGCGCTGCGCCTCTACCAACTTGTTCATGCCCACCAGTTCTTTCAAGCGATCGCCCAACTCCAACTTGATGGTCTCCACAGCGGCCAGGACTTTGTCACGCGGCGTCACATAGTGGCTGGAGGGGTAGACGGTGAAACGAGGGATTTTTTGACGTACCCGCCCAGTCAGGGGGTCCAGCAGCTGCAGACTTTCAATTTCGTCGTCGAAGAGCTCAATGCGGATGGCCAATTCGCTGTGCTCGGCGGGGAACACATCGATGGTGTCACCGCGCACCCTGAAGCGACCGCGTGAAAAGTCCATGTCGTTGCGGTCGTACTGCATGCGCACCAACTGGGCAATGATGTCGCGCTGCCCCGGCTTGTCACCCACACGCAGCGTCATCACCATCTGGTGGTAGCTCTCGGGCTCGCCAATGCCGTAGATGGCCGACACCGTGGCCACGATGATCACATCGCGCCGCTCCAACAGGCTCTTGGTACACGACAGGCGCATCTGCTCGATGTGCTCGTTGATCGCGCTGTCTTTTTCGATGAACAAATCGCGCTGCGGCACATAAGCCTCGGGCTGGTAGTAGTCGTAGTAGCTGACGAAATACTCGACGGCGTTCTTCGGAAAAAATTCGCGGAATTCGCTGTACAGCTGTGCCGCCAAGGTTTTGTTGGGCGCGTAAATGATGGCCGGACGGCCCATTTGCGCAATCACATTCGCCATGGTGAAGGTCTTGCCTGAACCTGTGACCCCCAAAAGGGTTTGGAACATTTCCCCATCGCGCACGCCTTCCACCAACTGGGCAATGGCTGTGGGTTGGTCGCCCGCTGGCGGGTACGGCTGAAACAGCTCAAAGGGGGAGTTGGGGTAGCTGACCCAAGTGCCCTCTGCTGCAGGGGCTGTTTGGGGGTCGGCTTCAACAATCGGGGTGGTCATGGCGGGTAGGAGCTTAGCCAGGCGCACATGCCAAGCCGTTAAAATCTGAACAACCGCCTAGCCTAACCCAGTCTGGGCGTTTTTTCCGGCCCCCTATTCCTTCTACCCCACTCCATCAAGGACTGACAATGTCTCTGTTTTCCGCCGTCGAAATGGCACCCCGCGACCCCATTCTGGGCTTGAACGAGCAATTCGCTGCCGACACTTCGCCCATCAAAGTCAATCTGGGGGTGGGTGTTTATTTCGACGACAACGGCAAATTGCCCTTGCTGCAATGCGTGCAACAAGCTGAAAACACCATGATGGCCAAGCCCACGGCTCGTGGCTATTTGCCCATCGACGGCATTGCCGCTTATGACAGTGCGGTCAAAACCCTGGTGTTTGGTGCCGGTTCTGAGCCCATCACCGCCAACCGCGTGGCCACCGTGCAAGCCATCGGTGGCACGGGCGGCTTGAAAATTGGCGCTGATTTTTTGCACAAACTGAACCCCACTGCCAAGGTCCTGATCAGCGATCCCAGCTGGGAAAACCACCGCGCCTTGTTTGCCGCCGCTGGTTTCACCGTGGACACCTATGCCTACTACGACGCTGCCGCCAAAGGCGTGAACTTTGAAGGCATGTTGGCCAGCTTGAACGCTGCCGCACCCGGCACCGTGGTGGTGCTGCACGCTTGCTGCCACAACCCCACGGGCTATGACATCACCCCAGCTCAATGGGACAAAGTGGTGGCCACGGTCAAAGCCCGTCAACTCACGCCGTTCTTGGACATGGCCTACCAAGGCTTTGGCCACGGCATTGCCGAAGATGGCGCTGTGATTGCCAAGTTTGTTGCTGCCGGTTTGGATTTTTTGGTGTCCACGTCGTTCTCGAAAAGTTTCAGCCTGTATGGTGAACGTGTGGGTGCGCTGTCGGTGTTGTGCCAATCTTCAGACGAGGCCGCCAAGGTGTTGTCTCAACTGAAGATCGTTATTCGCACCAACTATTCCAACCCGCCCACCCATGGCGGCGCCGTGGTTGCCGCGGTGTTGAACAACCCCGAGTTGCGCGCCTTGTGGGAAAAAGAACTGGGCGAGATGCGGGTGCGCATCAAAGCCATGCGTCAAAAACTGGTGGAGGGCTTGAAAGCCGCCGGTGTGGCCACCGACATGGGCTTCATCACGCAACAGATTGGCATGTTCAGCTACTCTGGCCTGAGCAAAGACCAAATGATTCGCTTGCGCAGCGAGTTCGGTGTGTACGGCACCGACACCGGTCGCATGTGCGTGGCGGCGCTCAACAGCCAAAACATCGACCATGTTTGCAAAGCCATTGCCACCGTTCTGAAAGCTTGAAGCATGGCCATCCGCGCCTTGATTTTTGATGTGTTCGGCACCTTGGTGGATTGGCGCAGCTCTATCGCCGCGCAAGCCCAATCCAGCTTGGCGCCCTTGGGACTTCGCACCGATTGGTTTGCATTTGCAGACGATTGGCGCAATGAATACCAACCCGCGATGGAGAAAGTGCGCAGCGGCCAGCGTGGTTTTTGCAAACTTGATGTGCTGCACCGCGACAACCTCGACATCGTTTTGGCTCGCCTGGGATGGCATCAGGTGGATGAAGCCACCCGCCAACACCTGAACCTGGCGTGGCACCGCTTGCAAGCCTGGCCTGATGTGGCTGAGGCCATGCAAATGCTTCGGCAACAATTTTTGTTGGCCCCCTGCTCCAATGGCCACATCGCCTTGATGGCCAACTTGGCGCGCCACAACAATTGGCATTGGGATGCCATCTTGGGCGCTGAAATCGCCCAAGACTACAAACCTCAAGCCATCGTCTACCAAGCTTCAGCCCGCGCCTTCGATCTGGATTTGAGCGAAACCATGATGGTGGCCGCCCATTCGTCGGACCTGGAAGCAGCAGCCCAAGCAGGGTTGAAAACCGCGTTCATTGGACGCCCTGACGAACACGGGCCCGGCTTGGGCGAAAGCAAAGCCACCACCCCGGTGGACTTTGAAGCCCCTAATTTGCTTGAATTGGCCCGTCAGCTCAGCAAAGCTCAGCTCTGATATATTGCACTGCAACAACCTAAAGGTAAGCCATGCTCTATCAACTGTACGAAGCCCAACGGGCCATGATGGAACCATTTGCTGAATTTGCCCTGGCCTCGTCCAAGATGATGGCCAACCCCTCATCCCCCTTCTCCACCAACCCTTTGGTGCAGCGCATTTCGGCGTCTTACGATCTCGCTTACCGCTTGGGCAAAGACTATGTGAAGCCAGAGTTCGGCATCCATTCGGTGAATATCCACGGTTCCAAAGTGGCTGTGCAGGAATGTATTGAAATCAGCAAGCCGTTTTGCGAACTGTTGCATTTCAAGTGCTTCAGCGACAACAGTGAAACTTTGGATGCGATGAAAACATTGCCTCCAGTGCTCATCGTGGCCCCCCTGTCAGGCCACTACGCCACCTTGCTGCGCGACACGGTGCGCACCATGATGCAAGACCACCGTGTCTACATCACCGACTGGAAAAACGCCCGCTTGGTGCCTCTGAGTGATGGCGAATTCCACCTTGACGACTACATCAATTACATCCAAGAATTCATCCGCCACATCCAAGCTTCCGAAGGCCACTGCCATGTGGTGAGCGTGTGTCAACCCACCGTGCCGGTGCTGGCGGCCATTTCGCTGATGGCTTCGCGTGGTGAACCCCTCCCCTTGAGCATGACCATGATGGGCGGCCCGATTGATGCCACCAAGTCACCCACGGCGGTGAACAACTTGGCCATGAACAAAAGCTACCAATGGTTTGAACACAACGTCATTTACCGCGTTCCAGCCAACTTTCCAGGCGCCGGACGGCGCGTCTATCCCGGCTTCTTGCAACACACTGGCTTTGTGGCCATGAACCCTGATCGCCATTTGAAGAGTCATTACGAGTACTTCAAGGACTTGATCAAGGGTGACAACTCCAGCGCCGAATCGCATCGGCAGTTCTACGACGAGTACAACGCGGTGTTGGACATGGACGCCGATTACTACTTGGAAACCATCGCCACCGTTTTCCAAGACTTCAAGTTGGTGCGCGGCACCTGGGACGTGCGGGCCGTGGATGGCACGATCGAACGTGTGCGTCCGCAAGACATCACCCACTGCGGCTTGCTGACCGTGGAAGGTGAACTTGACGACATCTCCGGCTCAGGCCAAACCAAAGCGGCCTTGAAGCTTTGCGCTGGTATTCCCGCCACTGAGAAGCTGCATTACGAAGCCGAAGGCGCTGGCCACTACGGCATCTTCAGTGGCCGTCGTTGGCGCGACATGGTTTATCCTGCGGTGAAAAATTTCATCCAGAAAAACCAATTGAAGGCCGCTTCCAAGCCAAAGAAACGCGTCATCAAAGCCGTTGCCAAACCAGTTGGCAAACGCAGGGCTGCCTCTGGCGCAAAGTGATCGACTGCCAAAGCATCTTGGCCTTGCTGCCGCAAACGCAGTGCACGCGTTGCGGCTTCCCTGATTGCGAGTCCTATGCCACGGCCATCCACGAGAGCCTGGCCCCCATCAACCAATGCCCACCTGGCGGTGAAGCGGGCATCCAAAGACTGGCGCATCTGCTTGGTCAACCCGTGTTGCCTCTGAACCCCGACAACGG
>JBIIPF010000191.1:0-4039 GCA_044342755.1 Limnohabitans sp.
CGCTCAGGGTGTGCACGGGGCGCTCGGGCTCGATGTCCAGGCCATAAATGGCGGCTTTGTCTCGGATGCGTTGGGTCACCTCGGCCAAGGACAGGCTTTTGTCCAAACCCAACCAGACGTTTTGCGCAACACTCAAGGTGTCAAACAAGCTGAAATGTTGGAACACCATGCTGATGCCCAATTGACGGGCCTGCTGGGGGTTGCGAATGCGCACCGCTTGGCCATTGAAGCGGATATCCCCGGCATCGGGTTGCACCGCACCAAAAATGATTTTCATCAGGGTGGACTTGCCCGCACCGTTTTCGCCCAAAATGGCATGAATCTGGCCGGGCATCACGTCCAAGGAAATATTGTCATTGGCCAGCACGGCGGGGTACTGTTTGCGAATGCCTTTGAGGCTCAACAAAGGAGCAGGACTCATCCCAAGTTCTCCCAAAGGTTTTCGGGCATCACCTTCTGAACCCAAACAAGGCACCTCGTTTCCATGACCATTCCTCACTTAGACCTGATTTTTAGAAACACAAAGAATTCAATTCCGAATGTACCGCCAGATCGGACACTGCTGGACATTTTGCGTGAAGAACTGCGGGCCACCGATGTCAAAGAGGGTTGTGCCAGTGGCGACTGCGGCGCCTGCACCGTGGTGATCGGCCAGGGCCCGCATGCCCACACGGTCAACAGCTGCATCCGCATGGCCCATTCTGCCCATGGTTTGCAAGTCACCACCGCCAGCGATTTGCCCATCAACGGTCAACTGCACCCAGTTCAGCAGGCCATGTTAGACCACCACGGTTCGCAATGTGGTTTTTGCACCCCCGGCTTTGTCATGAGCTTGTACGACCTCTACAACCGAGCCAAGGGCCAAGCGGTGACGCGCGAAGAAGCCATGGAAGCCATCTCGGGCAATTTGTGCCGCTGCACCGGCTACCGCCCGATCTTGGACGCCGCCTGCGCCATGCACCTTTACCCAGCCCCCGCACCGCGCCCCCAACTCACAACCGGGCCCGACCAGCGCGACCCCTTGAACCCGCATTACGCCCTGCCCACCAGCTTGGTCCAACTGCTGCCCCTGCGCGCGCGCTACCCCGAGGCCCAGTTGATGGCCGGTGGCACCGACGCCGGGTTGTGGGTCACCCAACAGCACCGTCGCTTTGACCAAGTGATTGATCTGACCCGCGTGGCCGAGTTGAAACAAGTGGAAAACCATCCGCACCACCTGGCCATTGGCGCGGCGGTGAGCGTGCACGACGCCTTCGCCGCGCTGGCCCAACGCCGCCCCGAGGTGACGGATTTCGCCCACCGTTTTGCCGGTCGCCCGGTGCGCCAGTCCGGCACCCTGGGTGGCAACGTCGCCAACGGCTCGCCCATCGGCGACAGCATGCCGCTGCTGATCGCGCTCGGTGCGCAGGTGGTGTTGATGGCCTATCGACAAAGCCGCATGGTGTCGCGCCATGTGCCGCTGGAAGACTACTACCTGGGCTACCGCCAAAGCGTGCTGTCGCCTGATGAAGTCTTGTGCTGGATCGTTGTGCCGCATCCGCTGAAAAATGAACGGCTCCATGCCTACAAAGTATCGAAACGCCAAGAAGACGACATCTCCACCATATGCTTGGTGCTGCGCTGGCACCAAGATGGCCAAACCCTGCGGGATGTGCGCATTGGTGTGGGTGGTGTGGCGGCCACGCCCGTGCGGGCGCGGCGCACCGAAGCCGTGATGCAGGGGCAGCACTTAGATACAGTGACTTTGGCTTTGGCACAAAACAGCTTGAGCGAAGAATTCAAACCCATCACCGACATGCGCGCCAGCGCCCACTACCGTCAATTGTTGTTGCGCAACTTGTTGCAACGCGCCTGGTTGCAAGCCCAAGGCATGGCCCACACCAGTCTGGAGGATTTTTAAGATGACCCCCCTCGACCAAGCGCTGGACCAAGACGCCAAACACGAGAGCGCACATTGGCATGTGCAAGGCTTGGCGGCCTACATCGACGACCTGCCGCTGACTGAAGGCACCCTGCACGCCGCCCCGTTGATGAGCAACGTGGCGCATGGCCGCATCCTGTCGCTCGACGTGAGCGCCGTGCTGGCCGCACCCGGCGTTCGCGCCGTCGTCACCGCAGACGATGTGCCTGGCGACCCCCTGTTGGCCACCTTCGTGCATGACGAACCCATTTTTGCCAGCACCCATGTCGAACACATCGGGCAGGTGCTGGGCGTGGTGGTGGCCGACAGCCACATTCAGGCCCGCGCTGCGGCGGCCATGATGCGTTTGAAGGTGGAGCCCCTGCCGCCTGCTTTGAGCGCCCGTACCGCCCCCAGCCAGGTCTTGCCCACCGTGCATGTGCAACGCGGCGACGCCGCGCAAGCACTGAAGAACGCGCCACATCAGTTGCAAAACCAACTGGAGATAGGTGGTCAAGAGCACTACTACTTGGAAGGCCAAATCGCCTATGTGCTGCCGCAAGACGACGGCGAGTGGTTGGTGCACGCCAGCACCCAACACCCCGGCGAAGCGCAGCACTGGGTGGCCCATGCCTTGGGTGTGCCTTTGCACCGTGTGCGGGTGTTGTGCCGCCGCATGGGTGGCGGCTTTGGCGGCAAAGAAACGCAGTCGGGTCACCCAGCGGTTTGGGCCGCTTTGGCCGCCCAAAGAACGGGGCGTCCTGTGAAGCTGCGCTTGAGCCGTGAAGATGATTTCTTGATCACCGGCAAACGCCATCCGTTCAGCCACGACTACCAAGCCGGTTTCAACGACCAAGGCCGCTTGCTGGGATTGCAGTCCACCCAATGGGTGCATTGCGGTTTCAGCGCCGACCTCAGCGGCCCGGTGGCCGACCGTGCCGTGTTCCACACCGACAACGCGTATTTTTTAGAGGCGGTCGACATCGTCTCGCACCGCAGCAAGCTCAACACGCAAAGCCACACCGCGTTTCGCGGTTTTGGTGGGCCGCAAGGGGTGTTGTTGATCGAGGCCGTGATGAGCGACATCGCGCGGCAACTTGGCCTGGACCCGCTGGATGTGCGACTGGCCAATTTGTATGGCGACGCACCGCGCAACACCACCCACTACGGCATGACCGTGGAGGACAACATCGCGCCCGCCCTCATGACGACCTTGGCCCAAGACTGCGGTTACCGTGCTCGTCGCGCCGAGATTCAAAACTTCAACAGGCAAAGCCGTGTGCTCAAACGCGGCATCGCGCTGACGCCGGTGAAATTCGGCATCAGCTTCACCGCCACGCAGTTCAACCAAGCGGGTGCCTTGGTGTCGGTCTACACCGATGGCAGCGTGCGTGTGAACCACGGCGGCACCGAGATGGGCCAAGGCCTGCACACCAAAGTGTGTGCCGTGGTGGCGCAGGTGTTGGGCTTGCCCCTGTCTCTGGTGCGCATCAGCAGTTCGGATACCGACAAGGTGGCCAATGCCAGCGCCACCGCCGCTTCCAGCGGCACCGATTTGAATGGCCGCGCCGCCGAACGCGCCGCCCTGCAAGTGCGCAGCAACATCGCAGCGTGCGTGGCCAAAGCCGATGGCTGCACGGCGGCCGAGGTGCGCTTCCTGAAGAGCCAAGTGCACAGCCCCAAGCAAGTGCGCAGCTTCGAGCAAGCTGTGCAATTCGCCTACAGCCAAAGGGTGCAGTTGTGGAGCGATGGTTTTTATGCCACGCCAAAAATCCATTACGACCGCAGCACCTTGTCGGGTCGGCCGTTCTACTATTTCGCCTATGGCGCAGCCTGCAGCGAGGTCTTGATCGACACCCTGACCGGCGAACACAAGGTATTGAAAGTGGACATCCTGCATGACGTTGGGCATTCCTTGAACCCGGCGCTGGACATCGGTCAAATCGAAGGCGGCTTTGTGCAAGGCATGGGCTGGCTGACCACCGAAGAGTTGGTTTGGGGCGCGGACGGCAAGCTGCTGACACGCGGCGCGAGCACCTACAAAATCCCCACCGCTGCCGACATCCCACAGCACTTCAACATCCAGCTGTGGCCCGAGGCCAACCGCGAAGACAACATCGGT
Source organism: Limnohabitans sp. (assembly GCA_044342755.1). Lineage (GTDB taxonomy): Bacteria > Pseudomonadota > Gammaproteobacteria > Burkholderiales > Burkholderiaceae_C > Limnohabitans. The sequence goes on from JBIIPF010000191.1 coordinate 4,023, forward strand.
GGCAGCAAGGCGGTGGG
>JBIIPF010000250.1:0-3035 GCA_044342755.1 Limnohabitans sp.
CAACCACAGGCTGTCGATGAAGGCATCGATCAGCGGGTCGGTGTGCTCAGTCGAGTTTGAGCTTTTGGTCATCGACCACCTTTTTGTAAAGCAGGTACTCGTCTTTCAACTGCGCGGCAAATTGCGCTGGGCTGTTGGCCACCACCTTGGAGCCTGTGGCCTCGATGCGTTTGATGACGGCGGGGTCTTGCAGCACTTGGCGAATGGCTTGGTTCAACTTCGCCACCAGCGCGGGCGACATGCCTTTGGGCCCCCAAATGCCGTAAAGCGCAGGCCGATTGACCGCCTCCAAGCCCAGTTCTTTGAAGGTCGGCACGTTGGGCAAATCGGCCACCCGCTGTGGCGTGGCAACGGCCACAGCCACCAAGCGGCCGGCCTGGATATGCGGCAAGGCCGAGGGCAGGTTGTCAAAAATGATCGGCACCTGACCGCCCACCACGTCGCGCAACGCTGGCCCAGCACCGCTGTAGGCGATGTGCGCCACCGATGTTTTGCTCAAACTCTTGAACAACTCCATTTGCAAATGGGCAATGCCACCCATGCCCGAAGACGCATAGTCGTAGCGGTTGGGCTGCGCACGCAAGACCTTCAACAAGCCGGCCATGTCCTTGGCTGGAAATGAAGCGTGCACCGCCAACACATTGGGCGTGGCCAGCATGTTGATGATGGGCGTGAAATCTGTGAGGGGGTTGTAGGGCACACGCGGATTGATGGCGGGATTGGTGGCAGCGCTGGACAGCGTGGCCAAGCCGAGCGTGTGGCCATCAGGGGCGGCTCGCGCCAACTCGGCCGCGCCCACGACGCCGCCGCCACCGGCTTTGTGCACCACCACCACGCTTTGCCCCAGCACCCGGCCCAAAGGCTCGGCCACGGTGCGGGCAAACAGGTCGGTGGAGCCGCCGGGCGCAAATGGCACCCAGAGTTGAATCGGTTTGCTGGGGAAAGTTTGGGCTGAAGCAGTGTTGAACAGCACACAACACCACAACACCACCCCTGCCGTGAAGTTATGTTTGCGCGGGTTGGTCCGCACAGGCGACAAGTTCAGAAGACGTGAAGTCATTTCATACCTCCCTGGAAGCTGCAGCTTGTTTGTCACACCACCACCGGTTCGGGTTCGAGCCGAATGCCAAAGCGCTCGTAGACGCTGGTTTGAATCGCTTTGGCAAGCGTCATCACCTCGCCGCCAGTGCAAGGGTTGCTGCGCCCGCCTTTGTTGATGATGACCAAGGCTTGGCGTTCATAGACCGCTGCGTTGCCCACGGTTTTGCCGCGCCAGCCGCAGGCATCAATCAACCACCCTGCCGCGAGCTTGATGCGGCCGTCGGTCAAGTGGTAATGCACCAACTTCGGCTCGCGCGCGATGATGTCGGCGCATTGCTCGGGCGAGACGGTCGGGTTTTTGAAGAAGCTGCCCGCGCTACCCAGGTGCTCGGGGTCGGGCAACTTGGCACGACGAATCTCGCAGACCCAGTCAAACACCTGCTGTGGTGTGGGGTGCGCCACGCCATGCTGCGCTTGTTTTTTGGTGAGGTCGAGGTAGCTCACATCGCACTGCCATTTCTTGGGCAAACGAAACCGCACCTGCGTGATGAGTGCGCGGCCCAACAGGCCCAAGTCGCGGCTGTCGATGGCGGCGTGTTTGAACACCGAGTCGCGGTAGCCGAAGGCGCATTGCGCGGCGTGCAGGGTGAAGCTTTGGCCGGTTTGGAGGTCCACCGCGTCCAAAGACTCAAAACGGTCTTGCAACTCCACGCCATAGGCGCCAATGTTTTGCACCGGAGAGGCCCCGACCGAGCCGGGAATCAGGGCCAGGTTTTCCAAGCCGGGCCAGCCTTGCGCCAGCGTCCAGGCCACGAACTCGTGCCAATTCTCTCCAGCCGCGGCTTGCACCACCCAGGCTTTGTCGTCCTCGGCGACCAGCTGCTTGCCCATCAACTCGATCTTCAACACCAAGGGTTTCACGTCGCCGGTGATGACGATGTTGCTGCCGCCGCCCAATAAAAAATGCGGCTCATGGCGCGCGGGGCTGGCGAGAAAGGCCTGCACATCGGCCTCGGTGCGCAGGCGCAGCAAGCGCTCGGCACGGGCAGCGATGCCAAAGCTGTTGTGGGGTTGCAGCGGGACGTTGCGCTCAATAATCATGTGAGAATTGTCGCACCCTGAACTTCTGATCGACCAGCCATGCCCTCTTTTGATACTGTTTGCGAAGCCGACGTGGTGGAAGTGAAAAATGCGGTGGAAAACACCGCCAAAGAAATCGGCACCCGCTTCGATTTCAAAGGCACCTCGGCGGCCATCGAACTCAAAGACAAAGACATCACCCTGATCGGCGACAGCGACTTCCAGCTGCAGCAAATCGACGACATCCTGCGCAACAAACTCGCCAAAAGGAATGTGGATGTGCGGTTTTTGGACAAGGGCGACGTGCAAAAAATCGGCGGCGACAAGGTCAAGCAGGTGGTGAAAGTGCGCGAAGGCATTGCCACCGAGGACGCCAAGAAAATTCAGCGGCTCATCAAGGACAGCAAGCTGAAGGTGCAGGCGGCGATTCAGGGCGAGTCGGTGCGGGTGACGGGTGCCAAGCGCGATGACTTGCAAGCGGCCATGGCGCTGATCCGCAAGGACATGCCGGATTTGCCGCTAAGTTTTGACAATTTCCGCGATTAAGAAGTCACGCTTTAGCCGCCCGCCATGGGGACTCATTTTTCTGGTCTTTCGCTCAAAAAATGGTCCCCAGGCCGTGCGGCTCTAGGGTCATTTCCGCATTAGAAAAATACCCTGTTTTTGGCATAGGGGTCAGCAGGGACGGGGCTTTCTGGCGTTTTGATGATACAAAAATTCAGCGTTTTGACGAAAATTTGTATCACAATGACCAAACAACTAGGCGGTTCTTCGCGCGTCCAATAAGCCTCTTCAGCTTGACGGACGTGCTGGGTCAAACGTGTAGCGAACGTTGCAGCTTTGCTGCGGTGAGCGGCGTTTGAGCCCAGCGCGGCGGGCAAGCAGCCGTGTCCTTAACTGAACCGCGCGAACGT
>JBIIPF010000192.1:0-4026 GCA_044342755.1 Limnohabitans sp.
CAGCCAACTGCGCGGAAGTTCTTTAGGAAATACTTTCAATGTGACTTGGCAGCGGTCCAATGACAAGCGTAAATTAGATGGGGTATGGGGAGGATGGAATTCATGCGGTGGTGGTTCTTGGACTGAATTGAATGAACCAAAAGACACAACTTTATTGACCTCCGATACATACACATACGATGCGATATCAGGTAAATCTAATTTCAATCAAGCGAGTTACTTGTCATTTACATTTGCAAATCGTCTCAATTTGACTGAATTTGCTTTTTATGTAAACGCACACAGGAACAGTGTCTGCGTTCAATAAGAAAAGCCCTCCGGGGCTTTTTTACGCCACAAAACTCCCGCTTTTCCCACCGTGTTTCTCTAGCAACTTCACGCCGGTGATGGTCATGCCCCGGTCCACCGCTTTGCACATGTCATAGATGGTGAGCAAAGCCACTTGCACGGCGGTGAGGGCTTCCATTTCCACGCCGGTTTGGCCGTGGGTTTCCACGGCGGCGTTGCAGCGCACGCTTGGTGGGTTGTGCGCCATTTCAAAGTCGAGTGCCACGCGGGTGAGGGCGAGAGGGTGGCACAGCGGAATCAGGTCGCTGGTTTTCTTGGCGGCTTGGATGCCCGCGATGCGGGCAATGCCAATCACATCGCCTTTTTTGGCGTTGCCGCTTTCAATCAGCGCCAAGGTGGCGGGCAGCATCTGAATCTCGCCGGTGGCCACAGCAATGCGGTGGGTGGTGGTCTTGGGGCCAACATCCACCATGTGGGCTTGGCCTTGGGCGTCAAAGTGGGTCAGGGACATGGGCTATCGTTTTCAAGGGTGAAACAGGGATGGGTGGGTGGCGCAAGTGCCGCCAGTTAACATCGTTCCCCCATCATACGGTCCCGCCCTCTCGCAGCCATGACACCCTTTGCCCGTTTGCGCCCCATCGCCTTAGGCTTGGCCTTGGCATGCGCGGTGCCAGGCCTGGGTGCGCTGGCCCAACCGAATGCATCGCGCTTGCCCAACATTGGCGACGGCAACAGCATGAGCGTGGCGCAAGAGCGCCGTTTGGGCGAGTCCATCATGCGCCAGCTGATGACGGACGCCGACTACCTGGACGACCCCGTTTTGGTCGATTATTTGCAAGGCATTTGGTGGCCGCTGCGCGACGCAGCCGGTCAACTCGGCCAAATGCCGCCCGAGCTGGCAGACGCTTTCTCGTGGGACCTGCTGCTGGTGCGCGACAAAAGCGTGAACGCCTTCGCCCTGCCCGGGGGCTACATGGGCGTGCACCTGGGGCTGATCGCCGCTGTGTCCAACCGCGACGAGCTGGCCTCGGTCATGGGCCACGAACTCAGCCATGTCACGCAGCGCCACATCGCTCGCATGCAAGACCAGCAAGGCAAGCAAACGCCGTTCTTGGTGGGCGCGATGATCTTGGGCGTGCTGGCGGCCAGCCGCAGCCCGGACGCGGCGAATGCCCTGATCATGGGGGGCAGCGCGGGTGCGGCGCAAGGCCAGTTGAATTTCTCACGGGACATGGAGCGTGAGGCCGATCGCTTGGGCTTCAACGTCATGAGCCAAGCCGGTTTCAACACGCAAGGCATGGTCGGCATGTTTCAAAAGCTGGGCCAAGCGGCCCGCTTGAACGACAGCGGCGGTTTCCCGTATTTGCGCAGCCATCCGCTCACCACCGAACGCATTGGCGACATGCAGTCGCGCATCGGCTTGAACCCCTCCCAAGCCAGCCCCACCAGTTTGGAACACGCCATGATGGCCGCGCGTGCGCGGGGCTTGTTGGCCACCCGGGTAGATGCGGCGCAAGTTCTGGTGTTGGCCTTGGACAAAGATTTCAAACCCGAGTTGCCCTTGGCGCAACAAGCCGGTTTGTTGTATGCGGGGGCCATGGCTTACACCCAACAAGGCGAGGCGGCGAAGGCGCGGGAGGCGGTGACGCGTTTGTTGGCGCTCAGCAGCGAAGACCCAGCCGGTGCCCGCGCCGCGCAGTGGTTGGCGCAGGACACCGAACGCCGCTTGGGCAACCCGCAAGGCTGTGTGCAAGCCCTGCCTGCACAAACTGAGAACAGACCGCTGTTGCTCTTACGCACCCAATGCCAGTTGGCTTTGCAACAAGCCCCTGCGGCGAAAAGCGCAGCTGACGCCATGCAACTCTGGTTGGCCGAGCACCCGCGTGATGGCCTGGCTTGGGACTTGGCCGCCCAGGCCTTGAACCAAACAGGTGACCAATTGCGGGCTTTGCGAGCTGATGCCGAGTCCCGCGCGGTGCGCTGGGACGAAGCCGGCGCCATCGACCGTTTGCGTGCAGCCCAGGCTTTGTCCAAACGCCTGAGCCAAGCGGGCCGCTTGGACCGCGCGGGCCAAATGGAATCCTCCATCATTGACAGTCGGATGCGCAGTTTGGAAGCGCAACGGCGTGAACTCTTGCGCCCGCAAAACTGAAAACCATGAGCAGCATTCACATCACCGACATCGAGTCGGCCATCAACCATTGGCGCAACTTGAAGCCTTCACCCGATGGCGTGACCTTGGCCCCCGAGTTGCGTGCTTTGGCAGAGGTTTATGCCTTGATGATTTACCACCGCCAAGACGAAGCCGCTGAAAAAGGTTTTCCGGCCAAAGCCTATGCGGCGTGGCGGGCGTGGTACGACACCACCGCCGATACGCCGTGCATTGCAATTTGTTCGACCAGCCAAGGTGACCCCTTGTGCAAAGGTTGTGGTCGCACTTTTGAAGAAGTGCAGTACTGGACCGAAATGAGCCCCGGGGCCAAGCGCCAGGTGTGGCGTCGCATCACCTTGCATGGGGATTCGTGGCGCTTCAACCGCTACGCCGAACGCGCTCCCGATGTGCAAGCGGCCCTGCCGCCTGCTGCAGCCTAAAGCGCTTTAAACCCGTTTGGCCAAGCTGGCGGCCACGCCAATGTAGGTGGCCGGCGTCAAGGCCAACAAGCGCGTTTTTTCTGCTTCTGGAATGGCCAATTGTTGAATCAATCCATGCAGGTCTTCTCGGGTCACGCGTTGGCCACGCGTGACTTCTTTGAGCTGCTCGTAGGCCCCGCTCACCCCATAGCGGCGCATCACGGTCTGGATGGGTTCGGCCAGCACTTCCCATGCGTTGTCCAAATCCGCATGCAAAGCATCCGGGTTGAGTTCGAGTTTGTTCAAGCCTTGCAACAAGGATTGGTAGGCCAGCACCGCATAGCCCAAAGCCACACCCATGTTGCGCAACACCGTGCTGTCGGACAAGTCGCGCTGCCAGCGGCTGATGGGCAATTTCTCGCTCAAATGGCGCAGCATCGCGTTGGACAAGCCAAGGTTGCCTTCGGCGTTTTCAAAGTCAATCGGGTTGACTTTGTGCGGCATGGTGGAGGAGCCAATTTCACCGATCTTCAAACGCTGTTTGAAATAGCCCAGCGACACATAGCCCCAAATGTCGCGTGATAAATCAATGAGGATGGTGTTGGTGCGGGCCACGGCATCGAACAACTCGGCCATGTAGTCGTGCGGCTCAATTTGAATGCTGTAGGGCTGGAACTGCAGACCCAAGCCCAGAGCATCGGTGGCCGCTGCCGGTGTGTCGGTGGTTTCAATCACGCGTTTTGCAAACGCTTCCCAATCGAAATCAGCACGGGCCGACACATGGGCGTTGTAGTTGCCCACCGCGCCGTTCATCTTGGCCAAGAGCGGCACTTGGGCAATGCGTTGACGCGCGGTGTGCACGCGCATGAGCACATTGGCCAACTCTTTGCCCACCGTGGTGGGGCTGGCAGTTTGGCCATGGGTGCGACTGAGCATGGCGTGGTCGGCGTATTGGTGGGCCATGGCACGCAGCTTGTCTTGCAAGGCATCGATGCCCGGCAACAACACCTGGGCGCGCATGGCCTTGAGTTGCAGCGCATGGCTGGTGTTGTTGATGTCTTCGCTGGTGCAAGCGAAATGAATGAACTCCAAAGCAGCGGCAAACTCTGCTTGCAGTTGGGGCGACAAACTGGCCGCTTGGCATTGCGCTTTGAGCCAATACTCCAC
>JBIIPF010000193.1:0-4006 GCA_044342755.1 Limnohabitans sp.
TTCACCGCGTCTTGCGCGGCCACAAACGCCCCTGTGATGGCAGCGGTGCGGGTGCCGCCATCGGCTTGCAACACATCACAGTCCAGAGAAATGGTGCGCTCGCCGAGTTTTTTCAAATCAAACACGGCCCGCAGTGAACGGCCAATCAAGCGCTGAATTTCTTGCGTACGCCCGCTTTGCTTGCCCTTGGCGGCTTCACGGTCGCTGCGGGTGTGGGTGGCGCGGGGCAGCATGCCGTACTCGGCCGTGACCCAGCCTTCGCCGCTGCCGCGTTTGTGTGGTGGCACTTTTTCTTCCACAGAGGCGGTGCAAAGCACCTTGGTGTGTCCGAACTCAATCAACACCGAACCCTCGGCATGGATGGTGAAGCGGCGCGTGATGCGCACTTGGCGCAATTCGTCGGTGGCACGGGTTTGGCGAGAAGCAATGGTGGTTTTGGTCATGAGCAGGCCCTGAAGAACAGCGGCGATTGTCGTTCAGGTGGGATGTGCTGTGCCTGAGATAATGCATCTTTTGAATTTGAGAGCACCATGTCCCTGCAAAGCATGACCGGCTATGCCAGTGCACAGTCACAACTTGGTGCAAACGCGCCCCAACAAGTGGGCTTGCGCCTGGGGATGGAGATCCGCTCGGTCAACAGCCGCTACCTCGACCTGAGCTTTCGCCTGCCCGATGAATTGCGGGCTCAAGAGCCGGCCCTGCGCGAACTGATCAGCGGCCAGATCAAACGTGGCAAGGTCGAACTTCGCGCCCACCTTGAAGCAGCCCCCGAGACGGCCCTGGCGGGCCCCGACACGGCCATGCTGCAAAACCTGGTGAAGATCCAAGACAAGGTGCGCATGTGGTTGCCCCATGCCACACCTTTGTCGGTGGCCGAAGTGATGCGATTGGCCAGTTCGCCACCTCCTCTCTCGGAAGATGTGACGGCAGATGTGCTGGCGCTGGGCAAGGATTTGATGGCGCAGCTTTGCCAAGCGCGGGAACGCGAAGGCCAACGCTTGGCCCAAGATTTGTTGTCACGTGCCAAGCAACTGCATGTGCTGGCAGACCTTGCATTGCCCCTGGTTCCGCAAACCGTCGAACTGCAAAAACAAAAGTTTTTAGAAAGATGGCGCGAAGCCTTGGCCTTGGCCGATGCCCAAGCTTTGCCTGAAGCGGTGCACGAGCGTGCTTTGGCAGAAGCTGCCAGCTTTGCCATTCGCGCCGATGTGGCCGAAGAAATCACCAGACTGAAAGCCCATTTGGATGAAATCAACCGCTTGCTGGGCCTGAAAACACAGAAGGAAGGTGTTGGCAAGCGCTTGGATTTCTTGATTCAAGAACTGCACCGAGAAGCCAACACCTTGGGCTCCAAATCCAGCGCCATCGAACTCACACGCATTTCGTTGGACATGAAAGTGCTGATCGAGCAAATGCGTGAACAAGTCCAAAACCTCGAATGATGAACACCTATCCTGGCAACCTCTATGTCGTCGCCGCCCCCAGTGGCGCAGGCAAATCCAGCTTGGTCAAAGCCTTGATGGAACTGGACTCGCGTGTTGAGCATTCGGTGTCCCACACCACACGCGCACCGCGTGGCCAAGAGTTTCATGGCCGTGAATATTTCTTTGTACCCGATGCTGAATTTGACGCCATGGTGCAAGCCAACGCTTTTCTTGAATGGGCCCATGTGCATGGCAACCGCTATGGCACCTCCAAGGCCACCATCGAAGAACGCATTGCCAAAGGCTTGGATGTGATTTTGGAAATAGATTTTCAAGGCGCGATTCAAATCAAGAAAATTTTCAGTAATGCAGTTTTGATTTTCATCCTGCCGCCCAGTTGGGACGAGTTGCGTTCGCGCTTGCTGCGCCGTGGTGAAGACAGCCCTGAAGTGGTTGAAATCAGATTGCAAAATGCAGCCCAAGAGATGGCCCAGGCCCATGAATTTGACTTCGTTATAATCAACCAACTTTTTGACAAGGCTTTGTTCGACCTCAAAGCCATTGTTCATGCGCAAAGACTCAAATACGCGTCCCAGCGCCGAAGCAGGTCCGATATTTTTCAGGCACTGAATCTCACCTAACACCCCGGAGCACCACACCATGGCACGCATCACCGTTGAAGACTGTCTCGCCCAAATCCCCAACCGCTTCCAATTGGTCTTGGCTGCCACCTACCGCGCCCGCATGTTGGCCCAAGGTCACACCCCTAAAATTGAGAGCAAAAACAAACCCGGCGTCACCGCCTTGCGCGAAATCGCTGCTGGCAAAATCGGCATCGAAATGCTGAAAAAAGTACCCGGTTAATCCAGATGGTTGCTCTCTGTAGCAGCCATTCCTACAAAAGCACTGCTCAATCAGTGCTTTTTTTTCGCCCATGCCCTGTGGCTTTCACAAAACGCTACAGTTAGACCATGGGCCACGCAGACACCTCCGCAGTTGATCAAAAAGCCGCCATGAACGCGGCCGCGGCCAGCTTTGCCTCCTTGGTCAGCAAACTCGATTACCTGGGCGCAGAAGGCATTGAGCAAGTCCGCCGTGCCTATAAATTCGCCGATGAAGCGCATTTGGGCGTGACCCGCCGCAGCGGTGAGCCTTACATCACCCACCCGATTGCCGTGGCCTTGCAATGCACCGAGTGGAAGTTGGATGCCCAAGCCCTGATGGCCGCCTTGCTGCACGACGTGATGGAAGACTGTGGTGTCACCAAAACCGATTTGGTGGAGAAGTTTGGTGCCACCGTGGCCGAACTGGTGGACGGTCTGACCAAACTGGACAAACTCAGCTTTGACACCAAAGAAGAGGGGCAAGTCGAGTCGTTTCGCAAAATGCTGTTGGCCATGGCGCAAGATGTGCGCGTCATCTTGGTGAAGTTGGCCGACCGCACCCACAACATGCGCACCATGGAGGCCATGCCGCGCCACCGTTGGCAAGGCATCAGCAGCGAAACGCTGGAAATTTATGCACCCATTGCACACCGCTTGGGACTGAACCAAACCTACCGCGAACTGCAAGACTTGGCCTTCAGGCACCTCAAGCCTTGGCGCTACGCCATTCTTGAAAAAGCCGTTCACAAGGCACGCAGCCGTCGCCGTGACTTGCTGCAAAAACTGCAAAAAGAGGTGGAAGCCACATTCGCCAAAGGCAAGCTGGATGTGCGTATTTTTGGTCGTGAAAAAACCTTGTTTTCCATCTACCAAAAGATGCAGTCCAAACACCTGAGTTTTGCGCAAGTGACAGACATTTACGGCATGCGCATTTTGGTGCCTCACTTGGTGGACTGTTACACCGGCTTGGGGCTGCTTCACCAACTCTACAAGCCCGTTCCAGGCAAATTCAAAGACCACATTGCCATTGCCAAAGTCAATGGCTACCAATCACTGCACACCACCTTGGTCGGACCTGCTGGCATCAATGTCGAGTTTCAATTGCGCACCGAGGCGATGCACATGGTGGCCGAGTCCGGCATTGCTGCGCATTGGTTGTACAAATCGCCAGACAGCAGCGAAAAGTCAGAGCGATTGGGCACACAGTGGTTGCAGTCTTTGCTTGATATCCAGGATGAAACCCGCGATGCCGCCGAGTTCTGGGACCACGTGAAAGTGGATTTGTTCCCGGATGCCGTGTACGTGTTCACACCCAAGAGCCACATCATGGCGTTGCCACGTGGTGCCACTGTGGTGGATTTTGCGTATGCGGTTCACAGCAATGTGGGCGACCATGTGACCACCGCCCAAATCAATGGTGAAACAGTGCCTCTGCGCACTGAACTTCGCAATGGCGATGTGATTGCCGTTGAGACCTCACCTGAGAGCACGCCCAACCCGGCCTGGTTGGGCTTTGTCAGAACAGGGCGTGCGCGCTCCAAAATTCGCCATTACCTGAAAACCCAAGCGCAATCAGAGTCCATCGAGTTGGGTGAAAAATTATTGGCGCAAGCCTTGCGCGCTGAAGGCTTCACACAATTGCCCGCTTTGGACGCCACCCACAGCCATTCTTGGGGCAAGTTGTTGCATTTCACAGGC
>JBIIPF010000194.1:0-4000 GCA_044342755.1 Limnohabitans sp.
ACTCCGGTGTCAGCAACACGCAGCGCTTGCAAGATGTGCGCGAAGAGGATTTTGATTTCATTTTCAACACCAACACACGCGGTGCTTTTTTCGTGGCGCAAGCGGTGGGCAAGCGCATGCTGGCGCGTGCCAAGGATGCGAAAGAAGCGGGTATCGAGCACTTTGACGCCGGGCGCATCATCAACATCGCATCCATGGCGGGCTTGCGGGTGTTGCCGCAAATTGGCGTCTACTGCATGAGCAAAGCGGCGGTGGTGCACATGACCAAGGCCATGGCGGCAGAGTGGGGCAAGCATGGCATCAATGTCAACGCCATTTGCCCAGGCTACATCGAAACAGAAATCAACCACCACCATTGGGAAACGCCGCAGGGCCAAAAATTGGTTCAGATGCTGCCCCGCAAACGTTTGGGCCACATTGATGATTTGGATGCCGTGCTGGTGATGTTGGCCAGCCCGCAAAGTGATTTCATCAACGGCGCCATCATTGCGGCTGACGATGGCTTTGGCGTATGAGGATCCTGGTTCCTGAAGCTAAAAAACTGGTGTTTGAAAAAGTCATTCCCATCCGCTGGGGTGACATGGATGCCATGGGGCATTTGAACAACGGCAGTTACTTTCGCTACCTTGAAACCGTACGCATCGATTGGATGACCAGCATTGGTTGCCAACCCGAGCCCTCCGGTGAAGGCCCGGTCATCGTCAATGCGTTTTGCAACTTCTACAAACAAATCGAATACCCCGGCGATGTGCTGGTGAAGATGTATGTCAGCGACCCCAAGCGCAGCACCTTTGAATCCTGGGCTACGTTAGAGCGCGTGGACATGCCAGGCGTTGTTCACGCTGAGGGCGGGGCCACCACGGTCTGGGTGGATTTTCCGGCGCAAAAATCCAAGCCACTGCCCGATTGGTTGCTGGATTTGGTCTCCTGATGCCTGTTGTCTAAAGCGTTCACTCTCAAGTGTAAAAATCTTCATTTATGTTTTAAAAGAGAGGCTTATTGCCAATTGCTAATAATTAATAGGTAATATCAGGGCTTCCAACTTTTGTTGGCTTCTTGGAGACATTGCCTGTGACGCTTCCTGATGAGTTGTCCGCCAAAATCATGCGAAAGCAACCTGTACAAAAAAGAGCCCAGTTGACGATTGATGCGATTTTCGAGGCCACTTCCCAAATCGTTGACCGTGAAGGTGTGGGTGGTTTGACCACCAACAAAATTGCAGCCAAAGCAGGGTTTTCGGTCGGGACGCTCTACCAGTACTTTTCAAGCAAAGAAGCGATCTTTCGCGCCATGTCGCAGCATGCCCGTTCATTGGCCTTGCGTGAACTTGAAAGCTATTTGTTTTCCATCGAATGCTCGCAAGACCCCACCGACATCGACCCCGAACAGTTTGTGCGCCAGTACGTGCGCATTTGCATCAACGGGTTCTCACTCGGTTTAAGTTATCGCAAAGCCATGAACCGTTTGTGCTGGCTGCTCGAGCAACCCGATGAAACGGCTCAGTCAGTTCAAAGCATGGTCCAGCGCCTCGTTGCCTGCTTGCGCTATATCGAACATCCGCAAATGAATGCATTGAATGAAACACGCTGGTTCGTGCTCAGTCGGGCGCTCATGGGTTGTTTGCGCAGCGCATCGCTAGAGCGCTTCAACCAAATCGATTCCAATGCTTTTGAAGACGATTTGGTTGAAATGGTGCTCGGTCAAATGCGCTTGGTACCCATGACGTCTTAGGCCCTGGGTTTATTTCTTGTCTTTGGGCACCCGACCCATCAGATAAAACTCGGGGTTGGGCATCATGCTGGAGACATTGGCCACCCGGTTGCTCAGGCCAAAGAAAGCGGTGATGGCCGCAATGTCCCAAATGTCTTCATCGTCAAAGCCATGCGCATGCAGGGCTTCAAAGTCGGCGTCTTCCACCTCGTGGCTGTTCAAGCACACCTTCATCGCAAAGTCGAGCATGGCGCGTTGACGCGGGGTGATGTCGGCCTTGCGGTGGTTCACCGCCACTTGATCGGCCACCAAAGGCTTTTTCTCGTAAATGCGCAAAATGGCGCCGTGGGCCACCACGCAATACAAGCAGTGGTTGGCCGCACTCGTGGTGGTGACAATCATTTCCCGGTCACCCTTGGTCAGGTTGCTGGTGCGCCCCACCGACTCGGGCACCATCAAGGCATCGTGGTACGCAAAAAACGCCCGCCATTCGGCAGGACGGCGGGCCAAGGCCAAAAACACATTGGGCACAAACCCAGACTTTTCTTGCACTTCCAACACCTTGGCGCGGATGTCCTCGGGCAGGTCTTTCAATTCGGGGGTGGGGTAGCGTGACATGGGGTCTCCTGTTTGAGGCGATTATGCCCAGCGGGGTTCAGTCTGATGCAAGACACCCCCCGTAGAATGAATTCAAGCTATTCAGGAGATTCGATTGAACAAAGTTTTCCCTTCTGCGCAAGCGGCGCTGCAAGACATCGTGGCCGATGGCCAGTTGATGGCCGTTGGCGGCTTTGGCCTGTGCGGCATTCCCGAAGCGCTGATTGACGCCTTGCGCGACAGCGGCGTGAAAGACCTCACCGTCATTTCTAACAACGCCGGCGTGGACGGCTTCGGTTTGGGCAAATTGCTCGAAACCCGGCAAATCAAAAAAATGATTTCCAGCTATGTTGGCGAGAACAAAGAGTTTGAGCGCCAGTACCTGGCGGGCGAATTGGAACTGGATTTCACGCCGCAAGGCACCTTGGCCGAGAAACTGCGTGCCGGTGGCGCAGGCATACCGGCCTTCTTCACCAAAACCGGTGTGGGCACCCAGGTGGCCGATGGCAAAGAACTGCGCGAGTTTGATGGCGAAACCTATGTGATGGAGCGTGCCTTGGTACCTCATATTTCGCTCATCAAAGCGGATGTGGCCGACCATGCGGGCAATCTGCGCTTCAACCTCACCGCCCGCAATTTCAACCCCGCAGCCGCCACCGCCGGTCGAATTTGCGTGGTCGAGGTCGAGCGCATCGTGGTCAACGGCGAACTGGCCCCAGACGACATCCACTTGCCGGGTATTTATGTGCACCGCATCGTGCACAACCCCACGCCCGAAAAACGCATCGAAAAACGCACCACTCGCGGCAGCATCATTTAATGAACCCAGGGCTGGGCATCGCGCCCCATCCCTTTGAAAGGCAAATATGGCTTGGACCCACGACGAAATGGCCGCATGCGCGGCCAAGGAACTGCAAGATGGCTTTTATGTGAACCTGGGCATTGGCCTGCCCACACTGGTGGCCAACCATGTGCCCGACCATTTGGAGGTCTGGCTGCAAAGCGAAAACGGCATGATGGGCATTGGCCCGTTTCCCGAGGAATCAGAAGTGAATGCCGACCTGATCAATGCGGGCAAACAAACCGTCACCACCATCAAGGGCACGGCCATTTTTGGCAGCGACCAATCCTTTGCCATGATCCGTGGCGGCAAGATCAACCTGTCCATCTTGGGTGCCATGCAGGTGAGCGAGAAGGGCGATTTGGCCAATTGGATGATTCCCGGCAAGATGATCAAGGGCATGGGCGGCGCGATGGACCTGGTGGCCGGCGTCAAGCGCGTCATCATCCTGATGGAGCACGTGGCCAAGAAAAAAGACGGCACCGAAGACCTGAAGATCTTGAAAGCATGCAGCTTGCCGCTCACGGGCTTGGGCGTGGTAGACCGCATCATCACCGACCTGGCCATCATGGACGTGGTGCCTGAAGGCTTGAAAGTGATCGAGCTGGCACCCGGCGTGACGCGTGAGTTTTTGCAAAGCAAAACCGGTGTCACCTTGCTTTGACAAGGAAAGGCCGCAGGCCTGTTGTCTGCGTTCAATCGAACCAGTGAAAAAAAGCACCCCGAGGGGTGCTTTTTTCATGGGGCCACAAACCCTTCGGTCGCGGCCAATCAGGCTGTTTTCATGCCAGCTTGGTGCATCACGTCGCCCACTTGGCTGAAATATTTTTCAGCCTGGGGCGTGGGGCACAG
>JBIIPF010000013.1:0-15618 GCA_044342755.1 Limnohabitans sp.
CACCCTGTGTCGGCCACCGAGGCCATGCAACGCATGAACTCACCCCCTGGGACCGCTGGTGCGTTCAGTTGCATCATCGATGCCCGCAGCGAAGCTGAGCACGCCCTGGACCATTTGCCTGGGGCTCTGAACTGGCCTTCCCTCACGAATGAAGAACGCATCCGGGTGGGCACGATTTACAAACAAGAAAGCGCTTTCGAAGCCAACAAAGTCGGGGCCGCGCTGGTAGCTGCCAACATTTCACGCCACATTGAACGTGAAGTGATGCACTTGCCCAAAAGCTGGCAACCGCTGCTCTATTGTTGGCGCGGCGGCAAACGCAGTGGTTCTTTGGGCCTGGTGTTGGGTCACATTGGCTTCAAGGTGTGGTTGATTGAAGGCGGCTACAAAGCGTTTAGAGCGGCCATGTTGGACAACATGGCATCGCTGTCTCGGCAATTCAGGTTTGTGGTGGTGGCCGGTCCCACAGGTTCTGGCAAAACCCGCTTGCTCCATGCATTGAAGGCCGAAGGTGCACAGATTTTGGATCTGGAAGATTTGGCACAACACCGCAGTTCAGTGCTGGGGCGCATCCCTGGTCAGCCCCAGCCCAGTCAAAAACAATTTGACACCCGCATCTGGAACCAACTGCGTCAACTGGATCCGCAACGCAGTGTGTTTGTCGAAGCCGAAAGCAAAAAAGTGGGCAATGTCAGCATGCCTGAAGCCTTGGTCGAGGCCATTCGGTCCAGCCCCTGCGTTGATGTGCAGTTGTCTGAAACTGAACGCGTACAACTGTTGCTGGAAGACTATGCCTATTTCGCGCAAGATGCCGAGTTGTTTTGCAAACGCCTGGAAATACTGACAGCTCAGAAAGGTCGTGCTGTGGTGACGCAATGGCAGCAACAAGTGCACGCTGGTGACACCGTTCAAGTGGTGCACGACTTGTTGAACATGCATTACGACCCGACCTATGCCAAGTCGGTGCAGCGCAATTTTTCACAGTTTGAACAAGCGCACCAAGCGGTCCTGGTCGATCGCCACGCGCCCAGCTTGCAAGCTTTGGCGCAGCAATTGAAGCAACGCTACCCTTGAGGCAAGACCTGCTCTAGGGCTTGTGCCAAATCAGCGATCAGGTCTTGCGGGTCTTCCAAACCCATGGCCAAGCGCACCAAACCGCCTTCCAACAAGTCTGCGGGTGCGTGTTGGCGCATCCCTTTCAAGTCATAGGGCACGACCAAACTGATGGGACCAGCCCAGCTGTAAGCCAGCTTGAACAGCTTCAAGGCATTGCAAAAAGCATCGACTTGCGATGCGTGAACAGCGGTCTGAAAACGCAAGCTCAGCAAGCTGGCTGCAGCGCCCCCTTCATGCACCGCCGCCCTGCTCGGCACGTCATCCGCACACAAACGCCGCCAGTGCAAGTGGCCAGGAGAGCCAACCACAGCCGGATGCAAGACTTGGGCAAAGGCTGATTGATTCAAGCACCAAGAAGCCACGGCACGACACGTGCGGTCTTGGGTGGCATAGCGCAAGGCCATGCTGGGCAGCGAACGCAACACCATCTCGACATCATTGGCACCCACGCCAAACCCCAAGCGCATGTGACTCAGTTTCAAGGTGCGTGCCAGATCGTCGCGGCACGTCGTGACACTGCCCATCAAGACATCGCCACCACCGCTGGGGTATTTGGTCAGGGCATGCACGCTGATGTCCACACCCCAACCCGGGCGTATCGCAAATGGTTGAAACGCCAAGCCCGCGCCCCAGGTGTTATCGAGAGCTGTCAGCACTTGGTGCTGTTGGCAAACCTGCAAGAGACCGATCACATCTGGGAACTCCAAGGTGACCGATCCTGGCGCTTCCAACCAAACCAACTTGGTCGCAGGTGTGATGCGCTGCGCCAAATCCGCAGGGTTCATGGGGTCGTAATACGCATGGCGAATCCCCCAATGCATCAACTCCCCCTCGGCCAAAGTTTTCAAAGGACCATAAGCGTTGTCAGGCAGCAGCAACTCATCGCCTGTTTTCAAAAAGGCCATGTTCACTTGGGCCAAAGCTGCGAGTCCGCTGGGCAACAAGATGCAATGTTTTGCACCTTCCAATTGGCACAAACGCTCTTCCAAGGTAAAGCTGGTGGGCGTGCCGTGCAGGCCGTAGGTATAGCCGGACTTGTCCAGCCATTGGCGTGTGCGCATGTCCTCGACGTTGTCAAAAAAAACCGACGAGGCTTTGTGAACAGGTGGTTGGGGCGACGCAAAGTCGCCAGGCGCTTGGTAGGGGTGGTGGATCAGATCGGTGATTGGCTTCATGCCATCAGACCCGCCACTTCTCCAACAGGTTGGCCGGACGCGTGGTGTCATAAGCCTCAAAAGGCTGGTGAATCCAAGGGTTGGTGGGCAGGTATTCCACTGAAAAATCGGGTGTGAAACTGGACACGCCTTTGGTCCAAATCACGGCGCTGCGCAACTCGGTGATGGGGCTGTAGTTGTTCTTCAGTAGGTCAATCACGGCATTCAAAGTGTGACCCGAATCCGCCAAGTCGTCCACCAACAAGACGCGGCCTGCAATCTCGCCCTTGGGTGTGGTGATGAAGCGGGCGATGTCCAAATGGCCTTGCACGGTGCCGCCGTCGGAACGGTAAGAACTGGTGGACATGATGGCCAAGGGTTTGTCGAAGATGCGCGACAAGACATCACCGGGGCGCATGCCGCCGCGCGCCAAACACAAAATGGTGTCGAACTCCCAGCCCGACTGGTGCACCTTGATCGCGAGTTTTTCAATCAGGTTGTGGTACTCGTCATAGGACACATAGAGGTGTTTACCGTCTTCAGTCAACATGGCCGTACTTTCAGTGGGTGGGTTGGGTTTGATCTTGAAACGGATGGCGCACCATGATGGTGTGATCGCGGTCCGGGCTGGTGGAAATCACGTGAATGGGCACGCCGGTGATCTCGGCGATGCGCTCCAGGTAATGGCGGGCTTGGACTGGCAATCTGGCGTAGTCTGTGACGCCCACCGTGCTGTCACTCCAACCTGGCAGGGTTTCATAAATCGGTTCACAACGTGCAATGTCATCGGCACCCATGGGCAGGATGTCGATGGTTTCACCATCAAGGATGTAGCCAGTGCACAGTTTCAATTCTTTCAAGCCGTCGAGCACATCGAGTTTGGTGATGCACAAACCGCTCAGGCCATTCACTTGCGCACTGCGTTTGAGCAAAGCGGCATCGAACCAACCACAACGGCGGTAACGGCCGGTGGTGGTGCCCTTCTCGGCGCCCACGGTACTCATGTGCCAACCGGGCGTGCCTTCCACGTCCCAATCGAGTTCGGTGGGGAATGGCCCGCCACCAACCCGGGTGCAATAGGCCTTGGTGATGCCCAAGATGTAGTGCAGCAAACCTGGGCCCACACCAGAACCTGCAGCAGCGTTGCCTGCCACACAGTTGCTGGACGTGACAAAAGGATAGGTGCCGTGGTCCACATCAAGCAAGGTGCCTTGCGCCCCTTCAAACAACAAATTACTGCCTGCATGATGCGCGTCGTTCAACTCACGCGACACATCGGCCATCATCGGCTTCAAAAGCGCTGCGTGTTGCATGGCTTCGTCATACACCGCCTGAAACTGCACCTGTCCGTGGGCCATGTAGGGCTTCAAGCCGTCACCGAAGTTGAATTGTTCGGAGTCCAAAAAAGTGGTCAACACATGGTTGTGCAAGGTCAGAAGTTCACGCAACTTGCTGGCAAAGCGTTCGGGGTGCTTCAAGTCTTGCACCCGCAAGGCGCGTCGCGCAATTTTGTCTTCATAAGCAGGGCCAATGCCGCGTCCTGTGGTGCCAATTTTTTCGGCCCCGCCTTGCTCGCGGGCAGCTTCTCTGGCGACGTCAAGTGCTGCATGGAACGGCAAGATGAGCGGGCAAGACTCGCTGATGCGCAAGCGCGAACGCACTTCGACACCGGCTTTTTCCAAGCCCTCAATCTCTTCAAACAATTTGGCTGCAGACAGCACCACCCCATTGCCGATGTAGCACTTGATGCCGGGGCGCATGATGCCACTTGGGATCAGGTGCAAGGCGGTTTTGACGCCATTGATGACCAAGGTGTGACCAGCGTTGTGGCCGCCTTGAAAACGCACCACGCCTTGGGCGCTTTCGGTGAGCCAATCAACCAGCTTGCCCTTGCCCTCGTCGCCCCATTGGGTACCCACCACCACCACATGCCGTCCGTGCTTTGTCATCATGGATTCATCAACTCAATGTCATTGTTGTCGCAAGGGTTGAACCGTCCAACCCCCTGAGGTATCGACGAGTTCACGGTCGCATTCGAACTCGTCCACTTCGCTGTCATGGCCGGGCAACATGCACACCACGGTGTGGCCTTGTGCGCGAAGTTGGGCAATGGTGGCGACCAACACAGCATCGTCACGCCAAGGGGCGCGAATCGCGGCTTGCGGTTGAGGATACGGCAGCAGGCCCACCAAGGCCTTGATGTCCAAACTGAAGCCCACAGCAGGACGTTTGCGGCCAAAAACAGCGCCCACCTCGTCATAGCGTCCACCTCGCACCAAGGCATCGCTGGACTCGGGCACAAACACCGAGAAGCGTGGGCCACTGTAATAGGCGTAACCGCGCAGGTCAGCCAAATCGATGCTGACCGGGTGATCGATATGGGAAGCCAACCAAGCCAACTGGTCCAATGCCGTCAACACTTCGGGCCAAGTGGCAAATTGATCGCGGGCTGTTTGCAACACACTCAAGTCGCCGTACATCTGCACCAAGGCTTGTAAAGCTTGCCCCAGGGCTTGTGGCAGTTGTGCCGTCAACTCACGCATGGCACTGATGTCTTTGTGTGTCAGCGCATCCGTGATGACCTTGGTTTGATCAGCAGACAGCGATTGCCCTTTGAGCAACGCGGGCAAGATCCGCGCATCACTCAGATCAATGTGAAACGAGGCCAAGTGACTAGCACGCAAGCATTGCAGGGTCAGTTGCAAAATCTCCAAATCGGCTTCCAAGCCAGCGTGTCCATAAATTTCGGCACCCAATTGCAAAGGCTCACGGGTGGCATAAGGACCCAAAGGTTTGGTATGCAGAACGGGGCCGCAATAACAAAGACGGGTCACCCCTGCTCGGTTGAGTAAATGGGCATCGATGCGAGCGACTTGCGGCGTGGTGTCGATGCGCAAGCCCAAAGTGCGACCAGAAAGTTGGTCAACCATTTTGAAAGTTTGCAAATCCAAACCGGCGTTGTTGGCTGACATCAGCGATGCCAGATGCTCGAGCATGGGCGGCATGACCAGTTCATAGCCAAAGCCTCGAGCTGTGTCTAAGCACAGGCGGCGCAATTCTTCAATGTGCCGGGCCTCTGAAGGCAATACATCCGCAATATGATCCGGCAAGACCCAGGCAGCCATGAAATGTTGAAGAGCTGTTAAAAAAGAGATTCTACTGGTCTGTCACAAGCACGCCACCGTGGCTGTGCTTATTTTTTGGCCGTACCGGCAGAGCCCGAACCCCGCATGGCTTTGAAGAAGTCATTATTGGGGTCCAGAACCATCACATCAGACTTTTTATTGAAGCTGGATTTGTAGGCCTCAAGGCTTTGATAAAACTGCGCAAATTGAGCATCACGGCCAAATGCCTCCGCATACAGTCTTGCCGCCTCAGCGTCGCCTTCACCTTTGATTTTTTGAGCATCACGGTAGGCATTGGCCAAGGTCACTTCGCGTTGACGGTCGGCATCTGCGCGGATTTTTTCCCCTTCAGCACCACCGGTGGAGCGCAATTCATTGGCAACACGCTTGCGTTCGGCTTCCATGCGGCGGTAGACGGATTCGGTGATGGTGTCGACATAATCGGCGCGGGTGATGCGCACATCCACCACATCAATACCCCAAGGGTTGTTGCTGCCTTTGACGATCTCCAACACTTCGCGCTTGACGTCAACCATCAGCGCCTCTCGCTTGAGTGACAAGAGGTCCTTCACCGTGCGTTTGTTGATCTCTTCTTGAAACGCATTGCGAACCACACGCGTGAGTTGCTGGGCACCCGCTCTTTCATCCAAGCCGACATTTCGAATGTATTGAGACGGGTCGGAAATGCGCCAACGAACATACCAATCAATCACCATGCGTTGCTTCTCAGCGGTCAACATGGGTTCTGAATCCACATTGTCCAAGGTCAACAATCTTTTATCGATGAAGTTGACGTTTTGAAAAGGTGGTGGCAGTTTGAAATTCAAACCTGGCTCGGTAATGACCTTTTTGATTTGCCCCAAAGAATAAACAACGCCATATTGCCGTTGGTCGACCACAAAAATAGTGGAGCTGAGAAGCAACAATGCCAAGAGTAAAGAGGAGACGTAAAGACCTAGTTTGTTCATGATGTTCTCTTAGCGTATGTCGCGGTCACGTTGACGGCTGTCTCTGCTACGGCTGTCAGACGACGATGAGTTGGGCGCGAGGGGTGTGGGCACATCCACGCTTGCAGGTTCGCTTGGCAGGCTGATGGCGGGTGGATTCACGCCGTTCATCTGCATGATTTTGTCCAAAGGCAGGTAAAGCAAATTCGAACCTTGCCGAGACTCGACCATGACCTTGGTGACATTGCCATAGATCTCTTTCATGGTGTTGATGTAGAGACGATCTCTGGTCACCTGAGGTGCTTTTTGGTATTCCGCGTACAAGGACTTGAAGCGCTGGGCATCACCTTGCGCTTGCGCCACGATGCGCGACTTGTAGGCATCGGCTTCTTGCTTCAAACGTGAAGCAGAACCAACTGCGCGTGGAATCACGTCATTGGCATAGGCCTCTGCTTCATTTTTTGCGCGTTCACGCTCTTGACCAGCCTTGAGCACATCGTCAAACGCTGCCTGGACTTGCTCTGGCGGACGCACACCGCCTTGTTGCAAGTTGATGCCAACCACTTCAATACCCACGTTGTAACGATCCAAGATGGTTTGCATGATGACGCGAACACGTGGTGCGATTTGCTCCCTGTCCTCAGACAGGGCCGCATCCATGCGCATTTTGCCCACCACTTCACGCACCGCTGTTTCTGCAGCTTGCATCACGGCATCCGTTGGATTTTTGCTTTCAAACAAATAGGCCCGCGCATCGGTGAGGCGGTATTGCACCGCAAATTTGATTTCGACGATGTTTTCATCTTCGGTCAGCATGGCTGATTCACGCAGGCCGGTTGCCTTGATGACGGTATCGCGCCCGACATCCAATGAACGAATTTGCGTCACAAAAACGACTTCATGCCGCTGAATTGGAAAAGGCATTCGCCAGTTGATACCGGCACCTGCAGTGCTGTGGTAGCGGCCAAATTGTGTGATGACGGCTTGTTGGCCCTCTTGCACGATGAAAAAACCAGAACCGAGCCAAAGCAGAAACACCACGCCAGCCAGGGCAGCCAAACCAGTTCCAGCATTCTTGAATGGAGGCTGAAAACCACCGCCGCCGCCGGGGGGGCCACCTTGTCCTCGCTTGCCAAACAATTGGCCGAACTTTTGGTTCAAGTCTCGCCAAAGTTCATCCAAGTCGGGGGGGCCTTGTGGGGGGCGGGAGGGGCGGCGTTGCTCCTCTGGGCGGGGAGGCTGCTGCCCATCGTCAGGCGCGTTGTTGCGTGCGCCTGCTGGATCATTGCCATCATCACCGCGGCCCCAACGCCCATCGTTCAAATTGAACGCGCCAAGCACGCTTTGGAAGGCGGCCTTGAGTCGGGTCATGGCGAGCCATGACCATTGATAAAGCCCGATGAAAATGGGCCATGCTCTGGTTTTGATATTCATTTTTGATCAGTCAATTGAATGCGGCAAGCCCCCATTGTGCCTAAAGCCAAATGGGTCGATTGATCCGAGGGCTTCATGGTCCAACTCGGAGTTCTTTAAAGAAGCAGCATGGGCTTGCGCCTGCTGAAGCAAACGTTGGCGCAATGTGTCCAAATTCAAGCCCGTTTGGGCACTCATGAAAATACGCGGGACGGCCAAATCATCCAGCATGTAGATGTCTTGTAGCAAGCGCGGACGCTGGCTGTCTTCTAAAGCATCCATTTTGTTGAAGATGAGCAGCTGGGGGACATCTGCTGCACCAATGTCTGCCAACACAGATTGGACTTGGGCGATTTGCTCTGGGTAGCCAGGGTGGGATGCATCCACCACATGCAAAAGCAAATCGGCCGAGGTGGCTTCTTGCAAGGTGGCTTCAAACGCATCCACCAATCCATGCGGCAAATCACGAATGAATCCCACCGTATCAGACAAGGAAATGTGGCTGCCCTCGCCCTCGTCATTGTTCAAGTAGAGCTGCCGCGTGGTGGTATCCAGGGTGGCAAACAATTGGTCGGCCGCATAAGCCCTTGCTTTGACCAAACTGTTGAACAAGGTGGATTTGCCCGCATTGGTGTAACCCACCAAAGAGACATTGAACATTTGTTGACGCTGGCGTTGACGACGTTGGGTGTTGCGCTGGCGTTTGACTTTTTGCAGGCGTTCGCGGGTGCGCCTGATGGACTCGCCAATCATGCGACGGTCCAGCTCGATTTGCGTTTCGCCCGGGCCGCCACGCATGCCGATGCCGCCGCTTTGACGCTCCAGGTGCGACCAGCGACGCACCAAGCGAGTGCTCAGGTATTGCAAACGTGCCAATTCCACTTGCAATTTGCCTTCGTGGCTTCGGGCGCGCTGGGCGAAGATTTGCAGTATCAGCATGGTGCGGTCATTCACCGGCAAACCCAGGGTCCGCTCCAAGTTGCGCTGTTGGGCGGGGCTAATGGCCTGGTCAAACAAGACTTCGGTGGCGCCATGCAGCAGGGCCAACTCCTTGATTTCTTCAGCCTTGCCCGAGCCAACAAACATGGCTGCATCGGGTGCTTTGCGCTTGCAGGTAAGCCGCGCAACAGGGTTCAAACCCGCCGTTTGCGCCAATTGCGCCAATTCATCAAGTTCGGTGTCGAAATGCGGCATACCAAAATCCACGCCGACCAGCAAGGCGGTGGCAATTGAAGCGTCGTCAGGGTGATTCAAGTGAACTGGGCGGTCGCGTTCAGGCTTGTGAGTCAGGCGCATCGGCCTGGGCAAAATTCACAGGGCGGCCGGGTACGATGGTGGAAATCGCATGCTTGTATACCATTTGGGTCACGGTATTGCGTAGCAACACAACGTATTGATCAAAGGATTCGATTTGGCCTTGCAGCTTGATGCCGTTGACCAAATAAATGGATACCGGCACATGCTCTTTGCGCAAGATATTGAGGAACGGGTCTTGTAAAAGTTGCCCTTTTTGATTCACGATATTCTCCGTGTTTGCTGAGGAAGAATAACGATACCACAGCCAACTTACCCCTTTGAAAACAAGGGGGTCGTTTTCAAAGGCTACCGCTCTTTATCGGCGTAAGGGTTGCTGGAGGTTTTCAGCTCGATACGCAAGGGGGTGCCTTCCAGCGAAAAGGCCTTGCGAAAACGCCCTTCCAAAAACCGCTTGTAGGCCTCGGTCACGTGCTCTAAGGAATTGCCGTGGATGACGATGACGGGCGGGTTCATACCGCCCTGGTGGGCATAGCGCAATTTGGGACGGAACATGCCGGAGCGGTTGGGCGACTGGAACTGCACAGCTTCAAGTAACAAACGTGTGAGCACCGGCGTGGACATTTTGCACATGGCCGCTTTGTGCGCCTGCGTTATGGAGGCCCAGACGGGGCCCAAGCCTTGGCGCTTGATGGCTGAAATATGGTGCAGTTTGGCGAACTTCAAGAAAGCCAAGCGGTTTTCAATCGACCGGGCCAACAACTCACGCTGGTAGGCGTCCACGGCATCCCATTTGTTCACGGCCAAAACCACAGCACGGCCACTCTCCAGCACAAAACCGGCAATGTGTGCATCTTGTTCGGTGACCCCTTGGGTGGCATCCAACAACAACAGCACCACATTGGCCGACTCAATGGCTTGCAAGGTTTTCACCACCGAGAATTTTTCAATGGCCTCGAACACTTTGCCGCGACGGCGCAGGCCTGCTGTGTCGATCAATTCAAACAGTTGGCCATCGCGCTCAAAGGGCACGCTGATGGCGTCGCGCGTGGTGCCAGGCAGGTCAAACGCCACCAAGCGCTCTTCACCCAACCAGGTGTTGATCAAGGTGGACTTGCCCACATTGGGTCGGCCCACCACGGCCAAGCGGATGGGTTTGTCTTCGCCCTCTTCCTCATCCTCTTCTTCGGACAAATGCAAGGGTTCCAGGGCCAACTCGATCATGCTGCGAATGCCCTGACCGTGCGCTGCTGAGACGGGCAGCACTTCGCCCAAACCCAATTCGTAGAACTCCACCAACCGATGGCCTTGCTGCATGCCCTCGGCTTTGTTGGCCACCAACAAACAAGGTTTGCCCAAGCGACGCAGATAGTTGCCAATGTCATGGTCTTGTGCCGATAAGCCGTCTCTGGCGTCGACCACAAAAATCACGGCATCCGACTCGGCCACCGCTTGCCGGGTTTGCTTGGCCATTTCTTTGAAGATGCCGCTTTCCGCGTCGGGCTCGAAACCACCGGTATCGATGACGATGAATTCGTGCTTGCCCAATTTGGCATTGCCATAGTGGCGATCGCGGGTAAGGCCCGCGTGATCAGCCACGATGGCGTCACGGGTTTTGGTGATGCGGTTGAACAACGTGGATTTGCCCACGTTGGGGCGACCCACGATAGCGATGACTGGTTTCACACAGGGTAACTGCCGCTCAAGGCAGTTGGTAGGCCTGCAAAAGACCGTTGCGCGTCAGCACCACAAAGCCTCCGTCAGGCAGTGCAGTAGGCGAGGAAGCAAAACCGGAGGCTGGGGTTTTCAGCTTGTTCATCAAACGACCATCTTGGCCAGACAGCACGTATAAATAGCCCCCAGCATCGCCCACAACAACCCCTTTGGAGGTCCACAAGGGAGCTGTCAGTTCGCGGTATTTCAGGCGGTCCGTGTCCCACAATCGTTCGCCTGTGCTGCGGTTCCAGGCTTGCACAACGCCATTGCTCTCTGCACCTGCAAGCGCCGTGCTATCACCGCCCACACCCTGCACACCGTTGGCTGGACGGGTCCATAACAAGGCACCCCGCAAGGCATCGACACAACCCACTTGGGCTTGGAAAGCACGCACACAAACAGAATTGTTCAGCCGTGATGGGGTGGCGACCAAATCCACCAGACGCTCCAAGTCGTTGATGCCGCGTGGGTTGGCAATGGGTACTTCCCATCGCACTTGGCCATTGTCGGGATTCAGGGCCACCAGTTTGCCGCCCAAACCCGCCAACAGGTTGTTTTGAAAGGCCATCAGCACACCGTTTTGTCGCAAAACCAAGGCTTCGCCGCTGCGTTGCTGAACCCACAAGCGCTGGCCAGTGGCTAGGTCAAACGCAGCGACAGAGCGGTCGGCCAACAACACAAAGACTCTCTCGCCTGCCACCAAGGGATTGGTGTAAGACTGGGCCGTCAATCGGGCCCGCCAGCTGACTTTGCCATCAGCCACTGCCACCAACTCGTTGCTGCGGGTGACAACCGCAACGTTGCGGCCATCAAACCCAGCACCTGTATTCAAATCGGTTTTCAACGCGAGCAGCCACACCAAGCGCCCGGTGTCGGCACGAACCAAATGCACATGGCCATTTTTGCTGACCATGGCCAGTTGGCCGTCCTGCATTGGCAGGCTTTGGTTCAGGGCTGTGTCACCTGCCAGCTTGACGCTCCAAGCGGGAACCAAGGCTTGCTCAACCTTGACATCTCCGAGCGCCTGAGCACTGGGTTTGGGGCTGCTGCCACAAGCGCTGAGCAACAATGCTGCAGCCAAGCATGTAGACGGAGCGAGCAACAGTCGAAAATTCATTGTTTCTTCTCGGTGTCGGCAGTATTGACGCCCAAGGCAGCCAATTTGTAATCCACCATGCGACGGTAATCATTGCTGGCTTCCAAGCCTTTGTAAGCGCTCAGATAAAGGGGTTTGGCGTCTTCAGGTTTGTTTTGCAGCACGGCAATATCGCCCAGGCGGTCGTCAAATAAGGGCTGAAAACCAGTTGGTGCTTTGACGCTCTGCAGCAGGGCCTTGGCCTTGTCGAGGTTTTTTTGCTCCATCGCCAGGGCAGACAAACGCAAGCGCGCAAGCGCGACATAACCCTCCTCATTGCCATGATCGATCACCCATTGCAGGGATTTTTCGGCTTCTGGCAAATTGGCTTTGTTGGCATAAATGCGGGCAGACAGCAAGGCCGCTTGCTGCGCAAAGGTGGTGCGGCCGAATTGGTTTTGCAAATCAGCCAAAGAGCGAGCCATCAGGGGTACATCGGCACCACGAGCCGCATTTTCAAATGTGTCATAAAGGACAGCCGCTTGGGTGGCTTGGCGCTGCTGCCAGTAATTCCAGCCGTTGTAGGAGGCGTAAACCAGCAACACAGCGGTCACCAAGCCCGTGATCAGGTTGCCCCAACGCGCCCAAAAATGTTTGAATTGGTCTAATTGCTCTTGTTCTTCGAGGTCAAGATGGGTGGCCATGGGATTCCAAATGGTTTAAAAACTCAAGCCTGCGATTGTAGGCTGTGACCCCAGCGGCTGATTTGACCCAAGTCTTCGGTGCGTTGAACGCCCTGACCGTCGCGCAAAGCTTTCACCGTCACTTGCCCTTGGGTCAATTCATCGGGGCCAAACACCAAAGCGAAATGCGCCCCGCTGCTGTCTGCTTTTTTGAACTGCGACTTCATGCTGCCCATGCCTTCAACTGCACCACTGGGGGCATGCATTTGCACCGACACACCCATCTGGCGCAAGCTTTGCAAGACCGGCAGCACTTGGGGCAAGGCCGAAGCCTCGGGAATGATGGCGTAGACATCGGGCACCAAATCGGGACTTTGCTCGCCCTGCTCTTTCAGCAACTCCAGAACACGCTCCACACCCAAGGCCCAACCCACCGCAGGTGCAGGTTTGCCGCCGATTTCGGCCACCAGGTCGTCGTAACGCCCGCCGCCACAGACCGTGCCTTGCGAGCCCAAGCGCTCGGTGATGAATTCGAACACCGTCAGGTTGTAGTAGTCCATGCCGCGCACCAATCGGGGGTTGATGCTGTAGGCCACGCCATTGGCGTCGAGCATGGCGCGCACCGCGTTGAAATGCGCCAAGCTGTCAGGGCCTAAAAAGTCAAGCAGCTTGGGCGCTGCATCGTTCAAGGCTTTCATGGCCGGGTTTTTGCTGTCCAAAATTCGCAAAGGGTTGCTGTGAAGGCGGCGTTTGGCGTCTTCATCAAGTTGATCCAGGTGCTGCTCGAAGTAGGCGATGAGCGCGGCGCGGTGTTGTTGGCGCTCGGGCGGTTGGCCCAAACTGTTGAGCTCCAAGCGCACATCCTTCAAACCCAGGGCTTGCCACAAGGCTTGCGCCAACAAAATGAGTTCGGCGTCTATTTCAGGACCACCAAACCCAAGGGCTTCAGCGCCAACTTGATGGAATTGACGATAGCGACCGCGCTGAGGCCGCTCATGGCGGAACATGGGGCCCATGTAATACAAGCGCTTGCCGCCGTCATAGAGCATGTTGTGCTCCACTGCGGCCCGCACCACGCCGGCCGTGGCTTCGGGGCGCAGCGTGAGTTGCTCGCCATTCAAGCGGTCTTCGAACGAGTACATCTCTTTTTCAACGATGTCGGTCACCTCGCCCAAGCCGCGCACAAACAAAGCGGTGGGTTCAACGATGGGGGTGCGGATGTTGCGGTAAGCATGCAAGTGCATGACCTGTCTCACAGCGGTTTCCAAAGCCTCCCAACGCGCCGAGTCGGGTGGCAAGATGTCGTTCATGCCTTTGACGGCGGTTAATTTGTCAGCCATGGTTGCAAGGCGGGGCGCGCTTCAAGCGCTGACCGCGTATTTTTTCTGGATGTAGTTGTCGACGATGTCGTGGAATTCCTTGGCGATATTGTCGCCGCGCAAGGTGAGTGCTTTGTGGCCGTCAATGAACACGGGTGCTGCGGGCGCTTCGCCAGTGCCGGGCAAGCTGATGCCAATGTCGGCGTGCTTGCTCTCGCCCGGGCCATTGACGATGCATCCCATGACAGCCACTTTGAGGTTTTCAACCCCTGGGTATTGTTTGCGCCAAACCGGCATTTGCAGTCGCAAAAACTCGTCAATTTGCTGCGCCAGTTCTTGGAAGGTGGTGCTGGTGGTGCGGCCACAACCAGGGCAAGCAGTGACGCTTGGCACAAAGGTGCGCAAGCCCAGCGCTTGCAAAATTTCAGTGGCGATCAGCACTTCTTGGGTGCGTGCTTCACCCGGCTGCGGCGTGAGCGACACGCGGATGGTGTCGCCAATACCCTCTTGCAACAACACACCCAAGGCCACGCTGGAAGCCGCCGTGCCCTTGGTGCCCATGCCGGCTTCGGTCAGGCCCAGGTGCAAGGAATGGTTGGTGCGCTTGGCCAATGCACGGTAGACCGCGATCAAGTCTTGCACCCCACTCATCTTGCAACTGAGGGTGATTTGGTGACGCGGCAAGCCTAAACGTTCGGCCAATTCTGCGGACTCCAAGGCGGAGGTGACCAGCGCTTGGTACATCACCTGCTTGGCGTCCCAGGGCTGGGCCCGCAAGGCGTTTTCATCCATGAATTTGGCCAACAGCTCTTGGTCGACGCTGCCCCAATTCACACCAATGCGAACCACCTTGTCGTAACGGGTGGCCGCCTCGATCATTTGGGCAAACTGTTTGTCGTGCTTGTCGCCTTTGCCCACATTGCCGGGGTTGATGCGGTATTTCGAGAGCGCCTGGGCACAGTCGGGGAAATCGGTGAGCAAGCGGTGGCCGTTGTAGTGGAAGTCGCCAATCAGTGGGACGTTGACGCCCATTTTGTCGAGTTGCTCTCGAATGTAGGGCACGGCTTTGGCTGATTCGGGCGTGTCCACGGTGATGCGCACAAGCTCGGAACCCGCCAGTGCAAGCTCTTTCACCTGAATGGCCGTGCCAATGGCGTCACCCGTGTCGGTGTTGGTCATGGACTGCACCCGCACCGGCGCATCGCCCCCCACCGTGACCACGTGGCTGCCCCAACGCACTTGGGCTTGCAAGCTGCGGTGACGCGCAGGCTGGGAAAAAGGAATGGCTTGTTCGTCGGTCATGGTGGGCCTTCAAGCATGAATGCGAATGGTTTTGGCGCGACGCCCAGAGACATCGGTGCGGTCTTGAATATCGCCAGCCAATTGTCCACACGCGGCAGCAATGTCATCACCGCGGGTTTTGCGCACTGTGGTGACGATGCCCGCCTCGGACAGGATCGCGGCAAAGGCCTTGACCCGCTCAGGCGGTGAACGCAACAAACCCGAGGCGGGAAAAGGGTTGAATGGAATCAGGTTGAACTTGCACGGGGTGCGCTCGCCATGGGCTGGGCGCACCAAGGCAATGAGTTCCTTGGCGTGTTCATCAGCGTCATTCACGCCATCGAGCATGCAGTACTCCAAGGTGATGAAGTCGCGCGGCGCATGGGCCAGGTAGTCGCGGCAGGTTTGCAGCAATTCGGCCAAGGGGTATTTGAGGTTGAGCGGCACCAGTTTGTCGCGCAAGGCGTCGTTGGGTGCATGCAAGGACACAGCCAAGGCCACCGGGCAGTCTTGCGCCAGGCGTTCGATCATGGGC
>JBIIPF010000195.1:0-3988 GCA_044342755.1 Limnohabitans sp.
ATGCGCGGTCGCGCAAGGTGGCAGCGCCCACGTTTTCGCCAGATGGGCTGTATTTCGCCGGTCCGGTCTACGACCCCCAATGGGGCATCCCCGCCTTCACGCCCTCTTATGATTGGCTACCCGGCCAATCACCATGACCCAGATCCCCATCAAAATTTGCGGCCTGACCCGCGCCCAAGACGTTTCAGCCGCCGTGGCCGCTGGTGCCCAAGCCGTGGGCTTTGTGCTTTACGCGCCCAGCCCACGCCATGTGACGGCCGAACAAGCCGCCGAACTGTCCAAGCTGCTGCCCGCTTTTGTGACGCCGGTGCTGCTGTTTGTGAACGCCTCGGAAGCCGACATTGCCCACGCCGCCGCCCTGGTACCCGGCGCTTGGCTGCAGTTTCATGGCGATGAAACCCCCGATTTTTGCCACCAAGTAGCCCACAAGCTCGGTCGCCGCTGGTTGCGCGCGGCCCGCATCCCCAAGGAAACCCCGCAGGGCGCGGCGGCTTTCGACCTCGTAAACTACGCGCTCAACTACGCGCAAGCCGATGCCCTGTTGCTCGACACCCTGGTCGATGCGTATGGTGGCAGTGGCAGCACATTCAATTGGTCACAGCTTCCAACAAACGTCAATGCTCACCTCGTTTTGTCTGGTGGACTCACACCTGCAAACGTGGCCGATGGCATCCGCGCCGTGCATGCGCGCGGACGGTCGTTGGCGGTTGATGTGAGCTCGGGCGTGGAAAGCGCCAAGGGCATCAAGGACCACGACAAAATCCGCGCCTTCGTGGCAGCCGTGCGCAGCACGCAGCTCGCCTCCTGATTTCTGGCTGCCATGCAGCCCCAGCCTCCAAGGTATTTCCTCCATGACCACCTACCAACAACCCGACGCCAGCGGCCACTTTGGCAAATACGGCGGCAGTTTCATCAGCGAAACCCTGACCCACGCGATTGAAGAGCTGAAAGCGGCTTACGCCAGGTACCAGCACGACCCTGCTTTCATCGCCGAGTTCAAAAGCGAACTCGCGCACTTTGTGGGACGCCCCTCGCCCATCTACCACGCGGCCCGCATGAGCCGTGAAATGGGTGGCGCACAAATCTACTTGAAGCGCGAAGACTTGAACCACACCGGTGCCCACAAGATCAACAACACCATCGGCCAAGCCATGCTGGCCAAACGCATGGGCAAGCCGCGCGTGATTGCCGAAACCGGCGCGGGGCAACACGGTGTGGCCACCGCCACCATTTGCGCCCGCTATGGTTTGGAATGCGTGGTCTACATGGGCAGCGAAGACGTGAAACGCCAAAGCCCCAACGTCTACCGCATGAAGCTGCTCGGGGCCACCGTGGTGCCCGTGACCAGCGGCAGCCGCACTTTGAAAGACGCCTTGAACGAGGCCATGCGCGACTGGGTGGCCAATGTGGACAACACCTTCTACATCATCGGCACCGTGGCCGGCCCGCACCCCTACCCGATGATGGTGCGCGATTTCCAAAGCGTGATTGGCGAGGAGTGCATCGCCCAAATGCCCAACATGCACAACGGCCAGCAACCCGATGCGGTGCTGGCTTGCGTGGGTGGTGGCTCCAATGCCATGGGCATTTTTCACCCCTACATCCGGTTTGAAAACACCCGCTTGATTGGCGTGGAAGCGGCTGGTGAAGGCATGGACACCGACAAGCATTCCTGCTCTTTGCAACGCGGCGTGCCCGGTGTGTTGCACGGCAACCGCACCTATGTGCTGCAAGACGCCAACGGGCAAATCACCGAAACCCATTCGGTGAGCGCTGGCCTGGACTACCCCGGCGTCGGTCCCGAGCACGCTTTCCTGAAAGACATCGGCCGCGCCGAGTACGTGGGCATCACCGACAAAGAAGCCTTGGAAGCCTTCCACTACCTGTGCCGCACCGAGGGCATCATTCCGGCGCTGGAGTCCAGCCATGCCGTGGCCCACGCCATGAAGCTGGCCAAAACCATGAAGCCCACGCAGTCCATCTTGGTCAACCTCTCGGGCCGTGGCGACAAGGACATTGGCACCGTGGCCGACCTGAGCGGCGCCGACTTCTTCTGCCGCCCCAGCTGCCAAGGTCAAAGCGTGAAAGGCGACACCACCATTTCGCTGTCGCAACTCAAAGGGGCCAGCGCATGAGCCGCATCACGCCCGTCATGGCCGCGCTGAAAAGCCAAGGCCGCAAAGCCCTCATCCCCTATTTGATGGCCGGTTTTCCGCACCCCGATCACACCCTGGCCCTGATGCATGCGCTGGTGGAAGGCGGTGCTGACATCATCGAACTGGGTGTGCCGTTCAGCGACCCGATGGCCGATGGTCCGGTGATTCAAGAAGCGGGCGAAGAGGCGCTGCGCCACCACGTGGGCATGGCCGAGGTCTTGGCCATGGTGCGCGGTTTCCGCGCCACCGACAGCCACACCCCCATCGTGCTGATGGGCTATGCCAACCCGGTTGAAAGCTACAACCTGGTGCACGGCGAGCACGGGTTCGTGAAAGACGCTGCTGCTGCGGGCGTGGACGGCGTGCTGGTGGTGGACTACCCGCCCGAGGAATGCGTGGACTTCGCCGCCGCCCTCAAAGCGCAGCAGATGGACCTGATCTTTTTGCTGGCCCCCACCAGCACCGAGCAGCGCATGCAGCAGGTGGCGAAAGTGGCCAGCGGTTATGTGTACTACGTGTCGCTCAAGGGCGTCACCGGCTCTGGCGCGCTCAACACCGACGAGGTGGAAGCCATGTTGCCGCGCATTCGCCAACACGTGCACATCCCGGTGGGTGTGGGTTTTGGCATCCGCGACGCCGCCACCGCCCAAACCATTGGCAAGGTGGCCGATGCCGTGGTGATTGGCAGCAAGCTGATTCAGTTGGTCAAGGCCGCCAGCCAGGCCGAAGCGCCCGGTGCTGCGCGCGACTTCATGCGCGGTATCCGCCAAGCGCTGGACGCATAATCCCCTCTGCTTTTCCTGGAGACACCCCCATGAGCTGGCTCGAAAAACTGCTGCCTTCCAAGATCCAACAAACCGACCCGGCGGATCGCCGCACTGTCCCCGAAGGTGTGTGGGTGAAATGCCCCAGCTGTGAAACCGTGCTCTACAAAAACGATTTGCAGGAAAACCAAAACGTCTGCCCCAAGTGCAGCCACCACCACCGCATTTCGGCACGCGCCCGCTTGGACGCGTTCCTCGACCCCGAAGGTCGTTACGAAATTGGCCAGGAAGTCTTGCCCATGGATCCCTTGAAATTCAAGGACAGCCGCAAATACCCCGAGCGCCTGAAAGAAGCGCTGGAAAACACCGGTGAAACCGACGCCTTGGTGGTGATGGGTGGCTCCGTGCACAGCATCAATGTGGTGGCCGCTTGCTTTGAGTTCGACTTCATGGGCGGCTCGATGGGCTCGGTGGTCGGCGAGCGCTTTGTGCGCGGCGTGCACACCGCCATCGAGCAAAAAGTGCCGTTCATTTGCTTCACCGCCACGGGTGGCGCGCGCATGCAAGAAGGCTTGCTGTCGCTCATGCAAATGGCCAAAACCAATGCATCCCTGACCCGCTTGGCGCAAAAAGGCCTGCCCTACATCAGCGTGCTGACCGACCCGACCATGGGCGGCGTGTCCGCAGGTTTTGCCTTCATGGGCGACGTGGTCATCGCCGAACCCAAGGCCTTGATTGGCTTTGCCGGACCCCGGGTGATTGAAAGCACGGTGCGTGTGACGCTGCCCGAAGGTTTCCAACGCGCCGAGTTCCTGATGGACAAAGGCGCTTTGGATTTGATTTGCGACCGCCGCGATTTGCGCAAAACCATCGCCAACACCTTGGCCATGCTGACCAAGCAGCCCGCTGATTCGGTGAGCTGAGCCCCAGGGCGGGGTGGCAGCCGCCACATAGCGGCAATCTCTACCCCTTTCTCGGGCTTTCGCAGCCCAATATCAAATTTAATAATTCAAAATGGGTCGCATCCCTAGACCGATGCACGTCCAAACCTTGGACGTCTACCACCCA
>JBIIPF010000196.1:0-3964 GCA_044342755.1 Limnohabitans sp.
CCTGCCACACCGGCCGCCACAGCTGCTTTTACCAACGCTGGCAAACCAGCCCAGACGGCGGCCAGTGGCTGAGTGTTGAGCCTGTTTTGCAAGACCCCGCCACCATTTACAAAGCCCACCCATGACCTCCAACGACACCTTGAGCCGTTTAGCGGCCGTCATTGAAAGACGCAAAGTCGAGCACGGCGGCGACCCCGAGAAAAGTTATGTCGCCCGCTTGCTGCACAAAGGTCCGGACGCTTTTTTGAAAAAAATTGGCGAAGAGGCCACCGAAGCGGTGATGGCGGCCAAAGACCTGGACCACGGCGGCCAGCCGCAAAACCTGGTGAATGAAATGGCCGATTTGTGGTTCCACTGTTTGGTGGCGCTGGCGCACTACAACCTCCACCCCGAGGACGTGCTGCAAGAGTTGGCGCGCCGCGAGGGCTTGAGTGGCTTGGAAGAAAAAGCCCTGCGCAAAGCACAGGCCCGCGAGTCGGGCGAAGATTAAGTATCCACACATCGAAGTTCACCATGCACACCGATCCCAATTGCATCTTTTGCAAAATCGTCGCGGGGAAAATTCCCAGCAAAAAAGTTTATGAAGACGAAGAGCTGTTTGCGTTCCACGACATCAACCCGTGGGCGCCGGTGCATTTCCTCATCATCCCGAAAATGCACATCCCCTCGCTGGCACAAGCTGCCCCCGAGCACGCGGCCATGTTGGGCCGCATGATGGTGCTGGTGCCTCAGCTGGCGCTGCAAGAGGGCGTGAATCCCTATCCCAAGGGTGGTTTTCGGCTGGTCACCAACACCGGCGAAGAGGGCGGCCAAGAGGTTCACCACATGCATTGGCATGTCATGGGCGGCCCACGCCCCTGGTTGCGCGGCTAAGACTAGAATTCCTGAAGTTTATTGAGGAGCATCCCATGGGGACTTTTTCTGTTTGGCATTGGTTGATTGTTTTATTGATTGTTGTTTTGGTCTTTGGTACCAAAAAGCTCAAAAGCTTGGGCGGGGATTTGGGTGGTGCCGTTAAAGGATTCAAAGACGGCATGAAGGACGGCTCCGCTGGTCCAGATGCCAACGCTGGCGCTGCGGCTCAGCAAGTCGCTGGCACGCCTGTTCAAACCGCAGACAAAGCGCCCATCGACGTTGAAGCCAAATCCAAGTCTTGATCGATGTTTGATTTAGAGGTATCGAAGCTGGCCATGATTGGCGCGGTGGCACTGGTGGTCATCGGACCAGAGAAGATGCCTCGCGTGGCGCGCACCATCGGCACCTTGCTGGGTAAAGCGCAGCGCTATGTCTCAGATGTCAAAGCCGAGGTCAACCGTTCCATGGAAATGGAAGACCTCAAGAAGATGAAGGAAA
This sequence comes from Limnohabitans sp., assembly GCA_044342755.1. GTDB lineage: Bacteria > Pseudomonadota > Gammaproteobacteria > Burkholderiales > Burkholderiaceae_C > Limnohabitans. Next base: position 1,354 of record JBIIPF010000196.1, read on the forward strand.
CCATGGACACCGCGATGAGCGATGTCCAGTCAAGCGTGCTGAACGCCACCACCAAGCTCAACCAAGGTGTGTCAGGCTTGGGTTTCGACAGCAGCGACAGCGAAACCGATGCCTGGCAAGCCCCACTGCCTGAGTACAAACACCCGCAAAAAAATTGGCGTTTAAAGCGCTCCGCCATGCCACATTGGTATAAAGCCCGTCAAGGTGTGCGCACCCGCGCTTTATCGGGCGCCGCCCGCGTCGCGCGTTACCGTCCGCCGGGCAACGGCAGCAACAGCTTTTAAGGCCACATGTCCGATTCCAGCACCCCAGAAAAAGATGAAATGGCGGGCTCAGAACAGCCGTTCATCCAGCACTTGAAAGAATTGCGCGACCGTTTGGTCAAGGGGGCTATCGCCGTGGCCGTGGTCTGTGTCGTGCTGAGCGTGTTTCCCGGGCCAGCCCAGCTCTACGACTTTTTAGCCGCACCTTTGATTGCCAATTTGCCGGACGGCACCAAGTTGATCGCCACCTCGGTCATCTCGCCATTCATGGTGCCCTTGAAGATTTTGCTGATGACTGGTTTTTTGATCGCCTTGCCCGTGGTGCTCTACCAAGCTTGGGCTTTTGTGGCGCCGGGTCTTTACACGCACGAGAAAAAGCTGGTGATGCCGCTGGTCATCTCTAGCACCTTGCTGTTTTTCATTGGCGTGGCCTTTTGCTATTACTTCGTGTTTGGCCAGGTCTTTAAATTCATTCAAAGTTTTGCGCCGAAAAGCATCACGGCAGCACCAGATATCGAGGCTTATTTGAGCTTTGTGCTCACCATGTTCGTCGCATTTGGTTTGTCTTTCGAAGTGCCCATTGTGGTCATCGTGCTGGCGCGGATGAACTTGGTCACGATTCAAAAACTCAAAGACTTTCGCTCTTATTTCATTGTGTTGGCCTTCATCATCGCCGCCATCGTCACGCCACCCGATGTGGTGTCGCAGTTGGCCTTGGCCATCCCCATGGTGTTGCTCTATGAGTTGGGCATCTGGGCGGCTCAGCTGTTCATCAAACACACCCGCGCTCCAGAAGATGCGGGTGCAGAAGCTTCCTGACCATGAAACGCTTGTGGCTTGTGTTTTCCCAAGCAGTCACCGTGTTGCTTGCGATATGGTTTGTGGTCATCACCCTCAAGCCGGAGTGGCTGCAATCGGGCGGTGGTTGGGATGGCAGCTTGCAAGTGTTGGAGGCACCGGCGTCTGTTGCCAGCTCCACCAGTGTGGGCAGCCTGAGCGGCGCTGCCAAAAAAGCATCAGCCTCGGTGGTCAGCATCAACACCACCCGCAACACAGATTTGCCTGACCGGGCCAAAGACCCGTGGTTTCGTTATTTCTTTGGCGACCAAGATGAGTCTTCCGCGCAAATGGGCTTGGGCAGTGGCGTCATCGTCAGCCCTGATGGTTTCATTCTCACCAACAACCATGTGGTGGAGTCTGCCGATGAAATCAATGTCGTGCTCAATGATGGTCGGCGCACCCAAGCCAAATTGGTCGGCACCGATCCAGAAACCGATTTGGCGGTGCTGAAAATCAAGCTCGACAAACTGCCTGTGATGGTCATGAACAGCTCGGAGCTCACCCAAGTGGGCGACATTGTGCTGGCCATTGGCAACCCGTTTGGCGTCGGTCAAACCGTCACCAGTGGCATCGTGTCGGCTTTGGGTCGCAACCAGCTGGGCATCAACACCTTCGAGAACTTCATTCAAACTGACGCCGCCATCAACCCCGGCAATTCAGGCGGGGCCTTGGTGGATGTGCAAGGCAATTTGCTGGGTATCAACACGGCTATTTACTCGCGCTCGGGCGGCAGCTTGGGCATCGGTTTTGCCATCCCCGTGAGCACTGCCAAGCAAGTGCTTGAAGGCATTGTCAAAGAGGGCCAAGTGGTGCGTGGCTGGATTGGTGTCGAGCCCACCGACATGACCGCTGATCTGGCCAAAACTTTCAATGTGCAGCGTGACAGCGGCGTCATCATCACGGGTGTCTTGCAGTCTGGACCGGCCTTCAAAGCCGGCGTTCGCCCCGGCGATCTGATGTTGGCGGTGGAAGGCCATCCGGTGCAAACCGTCTCTGAATTGTTGGCGCAGGTGGCCGCTTTGAAGCCTGGTGCCCGAGCTGATTTACTTGTTTTGCGCAAGAGCGAAGAACTGGTTCTGAGTGTCACACCAGCTCAGCGCCCCAAAGTCAAAACGGCACCGCGCTGACATGGCCAGCCGCGACCAACTGCTGACGCTTTGCAACGACATGTTGCAGCCAGCCAAATTCAAAGACTATTGCCCGAACGGCTTGCAAGTCGAAGGCCGCGCAGAGGTGCAAAAAATTGTTTCGGGGGTGACTGCCAGCAGGGCCTTCATTGAAGCGGGCATCGATGCGGGAGCCGACACCTTGCTGGTGCACCATGGTCTGTTTTGGCGCAGCCATGATGGCGCGGTGACTGGCTGGCTCAAGCAACGTTTGGCTTTGCTGCTGGCGCACGATATCAACCTGCTGGCCTACCACTTGCCTTTGGACGCCCACCCCGCTTTGGGCAACAACGCACAGTTGGGGTTGCTGATGGGCTGGGAAACCTTGTCGCGTTTTGGCGA
>JBIIPF010000014.1:0-15486 GCA_044342755.1 Limnohabitans sp.
TGATGGGGCTCAGCGCAGCGCCGAGTAAATGGCTTGCGCCAACTCTGGCGAAATGCCCTCGACAGTGCACAAGTCTTGGACGCTGGCGTCAGCCACGCCGCGCACACCGCCAAAGCGCTGCAACAGCTTGGCGCGCTTCTTGGGGCCTACCCCTGGGATCTCTTCCAAACTGCTGGAGCCGGTGCGCACTTTGGCGCGTTTGGCCCGCATGCCGGTGATGGCAAATCGGTGCGCCTCATCCCGAATTTGCGCCACCAGCATCAAGGCGGCAGCGTCCTTGCTCAAGGCCAGCTTGGGGCGGCCATCGGCAAACACCAACTCTTCCAAGCCCACTTTGCGGCCCTCGCCTTTTTCCACACCCACCAGTCGGGATAAATCCAGGTCGAGTGACTCGAAGACTTCCCGCGCCATGCTGATTTGGCCCTTGCCACCATCCACCAAGACCAGATCGGGCAACTTGGCCTCGCCCAACTGCACCGCCTCGGCCAGCTTCGTATAGCGACGCAGCAGCACTTGGCGCATGGCGGCGTAGTCGTCGCCGCCGGTGATGCCGTCGATGTTGTAACGGCGGTATTCGGCGGCCTGCATTTTGTGGTGGTGAAACACCACGCAAGATGCTTGGGTGGCCTCACCCGCCGTGTGCGAGATGTCGAAACACTCGATGCGAAAGCTGTCGAGGTCTTCCACGGCCAAGTCCAAGGCGTCCACCAGCGAGCGGGTGCGGGCTTGTTGCGAGCCTTCTTCGGCCAGCAAGCGGCCCAACTGCAGCGCGGCGTTTTGCTGCGCCATGTCCAGCCAGGCTTTGCGTTGCTCGCGCGGTTGGTGGATGGCACGCAACTTCAAACCCAATTGGTCGCTGAGAGCCGTCAGCAGGTCTTTGTCCACCGCATGGCTGGTGATCAACATGGGTGGCGCAGCCACCTCCAGGTAATGCTGGCTGATGAAGGCTTCCAGCACCTCGTGCGGCTCGGCGTTGTCCACATGAATCGGGAAATACGGGCTGTCACCCAAATGCCGCCCGCCGCGCACCATGGCCAAGTTGACGCAGGCTTTGCCGCCGTTGACCAATACGGCCAAGATGTCCACGTCGCGGTCGTCCACCGTGTCCACGGCCTGCTGATGCAGCACCTTGCTCAGCGCACTGATTTGGTTGCGGATATCGGCGGCTTGCTCAAACTCGAGCTTGTCCGCATGAATCATCATGCGTTTTTCCAAGGACTTCATCACGTCCTTGGTCCGGCCATTCAGCAATTCACAAGCGCTTTGCACATCACGCTGGTAGTCCTCGAGGCTGATCAAGCCGACACACGGTGCCGAGCAGCGTTTGATTTGATGCAACAAACAAGGCCGCATGCGGTTCCTGAACACGGTGTCTTCGCAGGTGCGCAGCCGAAACACTTTTTGCAACAACTGAATGGCTTCGCGCACCGCCCACACACTGGGGTAGGGGCCAAAGTAATCGTGTTGCTTGTCGACTGCGCCTCTGTAATACACCACCCGCGCGGCGGCCTTGGGTTGTGGATGGCCAGAGTCTTGAACGGCCGCTTTTTGGGCGCGGGTGATCTTCAGATAGGGGTAGCTCTTGTCGTCGCGAAACAAAATGTTGTAGCGCGGCTTGAGCGTCTTGATGAGGTTGTTTTCCAGCAGCAAGGCCTCGGCCTCGGAGCGCACCGCCGTGGTCTCCAGCCGCACGATTTTGCTGACCATGTGGCCAATGCGGGTGCCATCATGGGTTTTTTGGAAATAGCTGCTGACACGTTTTTTCAGGTGGTTGGCTTTGCCAACATACAGCACTTGGTTTTGCGCATCGAAATAACGGTAGACCCCTGGCAACGCAGGCAGTGCCGCCACTTGGGCCAGCAAAGCCTCGTCAAACCCAGCGCTGGGCTTGGCGTCCTCAGGGGCTTGTTCGCTCAAACCGGCTTACCACTTGCCGACATTGGGCATGCTGGCCCAGGGCTCGGCCATGGCCAGGGGCTCGCCTTTTTGCAGCAACTCGATAGAGATGTTGTCGGGTGAGCGCACAAACGCCATGTAGCCGTCGCGCGGCGGCCGCTGGATGGTGACGCCATGGGCCTGCAAGCGTTCACAGGTGTCATAGATGTTGTCGACGGCATAGGCCAAATGACCAAAGTTGCGCCCGCCCTCCAGCACTTCCGGGTCCCAGTTGTAGGTCAGTTCAACCTGCGATTGGCTGTCGCCCGGTGCTGCCAAGAACACCAAGGTGAAACGGCCCGAGGGAATCTCTTTGGAGCGAAGCACTTCCAGCCCCAAAGCATCGCGGTAGAAGGCCAAAGATTTTTCGAGGTCGGTGACCCGAACCATGGTGTGCAAATAGCGCATGAGACAAAAGGTTTGAAAAAGAAGGCAAACTTTAACTCAGGGGGCTTGGACCAAGGGGCCAACTGCCTTTGCCAGCCTGATGCAGGTTTTGACGCATAATTTCTCATGGACAAACCAAGCACCTGCACTTACTGCACTCTGGCTGAGGCCCGCATCTTTGACGAGACCACCTTGTCGATCGCCTTCAAAGATGTGTTCCCCGTCTCGCCTGGCCACACCCTCATCATTCCACGCCGCCACGTCGAGTCTTACTTTGATTTGACCAACCAAGAGCGCGAAGACATGTTGATTTTGATGAACCGCGTGAAGGACAAACTCAAAGAAGAGTTGAACCCCAATGGCTTCAACATTGGCATCAACGAAGGCTTTGCCGCTGGCCAAACCGTGGGCCACATCAACATGCACCTGATTCCCCGCTTCAAAGGCGATGTGCCCGAACCCCGTGGCGGTATTCGCTGGATATTCCCCGACAAAGCGGTGTTCTGGAATGCAAGCCCAACGGCTCCGCCTGTCGATGAAAAATGAACCAGCTGTTGGCATTTCAGTCCGAATCCCTTTCCTCTTTTCACGAAGCCAGAACGCCATGAACCGCTTGAATTTTCCTTGGACCGCCACTGTCTTGCTGTTGAGCGCCGCCACCTTGATTGGATGCACACAAGAGCAGCAAAACAAAATTGGTCGCGAAATCCAAAATTGGACAGGCACAGACGGTGTTTTGGAAATTTATGCCGGCGATAAATTGGTGCGCCGATTCTTGAAGATAGATAAGCTCAGCACCGCCCTGGGCACGGATGACGGCAAACCCCGCGACTACCGTTACGGCTATGGGGTGTTGGATGCGAACTTGAACATGCAGGTTGATCCCACCGAAAAGAGGGTGTATTTCGAAATCAGCAACTACACCAACGCGGTCTTTTTTGAAAATCCAAACTGACTGCCTTGAACCGTGGCCAAGTTGGGCTGGCCTCTGAGGCCAGGCCGCCCATGACCATCAGATCGAAAGTCCAAGTTTGGCCCTTGGGTTTTCGTTGTTGAATCTCTGCTCAAGCCGTCCAAGTGGGTTTGCGCTTTTCAATAAATGCTTGAAACCCCTCTTGGGCCGAGTCATGCATCATGTTGCAAGCCATGGTTTGTCCCGCCAATTGATAGGCGGCTTGCACGCCCATTTCCAACTGTTGATAGAACAAGCCCTTGCCCAAGCGCACTGCGGTTTCAGGCTTGGCGCTGATCTTGGCGCACAAGGCCAGCACCGTTTGCGCCAGATCATCGGCCGCTACCGCCTGGTTGATCAGGCCTCGCTCAACAGCGGTGTGGGCATCGATGAAGTCCCCTGTCAGCAGCATTTCCATGGCTTGCTTGCGGTGCATGCTGCGGCTCAAACCCACGCTGGGGGTGGCACAAAACAAACCATAGTTGATGCCCGATACCGCGAACTTGGCGGTATCCGCCGCCACAGCCAAATCACACATGGCCACCAACTGACAGCCCGCGGCGGTGGCAATACCCTGCACTTGGGCGATGACCGGTTGGGGCAGTTGCTGGATGCGCATCATCATGCGGCTGCATTGGGCAAAGAGTTGGGTGTAGAAATCATGGTCAGGCTGGCTGCGCATTTCGCGCAAGTCGTGGCCAGCGCAATACGCTTTGCCCAAGGCAGAGAGGATGATCACGCGGCAATCAGGGCTTTGTGAAGCTTGCACCAAGGCCTCCTCCAATGCGCTCAGCATCTCGGAGGACAAGGCATTGAAGCTGTCGGGACGGTTCATGACAAGTCGAACCACGCCCGGTTGGGGTTGTTCTTGCAGTACAAAGGCGGTGGAGGCGTTGCTCATGGTGTATCTTCTCCCAATGCGGTTCAACTTTTGACATCATGCCAGCATTGTGATGCGTTACTCCCACCCACCTTTGTACCAACTGGGCCTTGACGATCCGCTGCCCCCGCCCCACATGGCCTGGGGTCCAGACTCTGCAGCGCCAGGCTTGGTCGCGATCGGTGGCGGACTGTCGGTGGAACGTTTGCTAGAAGCTTACGGGCAAGGTTGTTTTCCTTGGTACAGCGAAGGCCAGCCGGTGATGTGGTGGAGCCCAGACCCGCGCATGGTGTTGCCGGTTGGGCCATTTCGGCTGCAACGCTCACTGCGACAGGCATTGAAACAATTTTTACGATCTCCCGGTGCACAAGTGCGCTTTGACACCGCTTTTCCAGAGGTCATCCAAGCTTGCGCCAGTGCGCCTCGCCCGGGTCAAAACGGCACTTGGATCGTGCGCGACATCGTGAAGGCCTATGAACAACTTCATCTTGCAGGCCACGCCCACAGCATTGAAGTCTGGCTTGGCAACAAGCTGATGGGCGGCTTGTACTGTGTCGCTATAGGACGTGCTGTGTTTGGTGAATCCATGTTTTCTAGACAATCCAATGCTTCCAAAATTGCACTGGCAGCCTTGGTCGGTTTTGCCCGTGCGCAGGGTGTGGCCTTGATCGATTGCCAACAAAAAACCAACCATCTGGCGAGTCTGGGTGCCTGCGATATGAGCCGGGCTGAATTTTTGATGCACACCACGATAGCCTTGGCCCAGCCAAGTCTGGAGTGGAAGTTTGACCCTTTATACTGGCTTGAACTCCAGATTGAACCCATGGCCCAGTGACGAACCTTCAGGATTTACCTCTTCAATCCCTGCAGTTTTACGCCACTGCGCCCTACCCTTGTAGCTACATCGATGGCCTGCAGGCGCGCTCACAAGTTGCCACGCCCAGCCACTTGATACACAACGACACCTACTCAGAATTGGTCGCCAAGGGGTTTCGCCGCAGTGGCATGTTCACCTACCGCCCATATTGCGACGGATGTAAAGCTTGTGTGCCATTGCGCATTGATGTGCAGGCATTTCAACCCAATCGCAGCCAACGTCGTGCACAAAAAGCCCACCAGTCATTGGTGGCTCAGGTTTCTAGACTGGCTTATGTGCCCGAGCATTACGAGCTCTACTTGAACTACCAGAACAGCCGTCATGCAGGTGGCGGCATGGACCAAGACAGCATTGAGCAATACACCCAATTTTTATTGCAAAGCCGTGTCAATTCACGCTTGGTCGAATTTCGCGATGCCGCACCCGAGGGTGAGGTCGGTGCACTGCGTATGGTGTCCATCTTGGATGTCCTCAATGATGGCTTGTCAGCGGTTTACACGTTCTATGATCCCGACCCCAAACTGGCCTCGGGTCTGGGCACCTTCGCCGTGCTGTGGCAAATCGCGCAAGCCCAATCGCTTGGTCTGGCGTATGTGTATTTGGGCTATTGGATTGCACAAAGCCCAAAGATGACCTACAAAGCGCAGTTCAAGCCACACCAGTTGTTACGCGATGGACAGTGGTCTGCAGCTACTGAGTCGAGCCCGTAAAATCCTGCCATGCGAAAAAATGACGATGATCTGCACCATGCAGGCCCCTCGATTCAAGTTTTAGAACGCATGTTTTCCCTGATCGATGTCTTGGCCACCAAGGACAGCTTGTCCTCTCTCAAAGACATCAGCGAGCAAACGGGCCTGCACCCCTCCACTGCGCATCGAATCTTGAACGACTTGGTATGTGGCCGCTACGTTGACCGCCCCGAACCAGGTCAATACCGTTTGGGCATGCGCTTGCTCGAACTGGGCAATTTCGTCAAAGGTCGCTTGAATGTGCGGGATGCTGCTCTGAAGCCCATGCGGGATTTGCATCAACTGACCCAACAGCCTGTGAACCTGAGCGTGCGCCAAGGCGATGAAATTGTCTATATCGAACGCGCCTACAGTGAACGCTCTGGCATGCAAGTCGTGCGTGCCATTGGCGGTCGAGCACCCTTGCACTTGACCTCGGTGGGCAAATTGTTTTTGGCGGCCGACGACCCCAACCGGGTCAGAGCCTATGCCACCAAAACGGGACTCAGTGGCCACACCAAAAACAGCATCACCCAATTGAATGCGCTAGAGACCGAATTGGCAAAAGCACGGCAACATGGCTTGGCTCGAGACAACGAAGAATTGGAGTTGGGGGTGCGTTGCATGGCTGCAGGCATCTATGACGATCAAGCCAAATTGATTGCTGGTCTGTCGATTTCTGCGCCAGCTGACCGGCTTGACGAAGCTTGGCTGCCCAAATTACAAGCAACAGCTTTGCAAATTTCGCAAACCTTGGGTTTCTCAAGCCGTTGAATTAAAAAAAAGCCTCCTTCGGGTGGCTTTTTCATGCATCAGGATTGCGCCGCGGGATGTCGCAATTCAATCCAGCGGCGGACACGTTCGGCATCGGCCGTTCGGCTGAATTTACCAGCTGAATCCAAAAACACCATCACCAATTTGCGTCCGGCGATCTTGGCTTGCATCACCAAGCATTGACCTGCTTCGGCGATGTAACCCGTTTTTTGCAAATCAATGCTCCAGTTGGGGTTGGTGACCAAACGGTTGGTCGATTTGTATTTCAAGGTGCGGCTGCCTACATCCACGTCCATGCCCTCGGAGGTGCTCAGCTCACGCATGGTTGAATCGTTCGCCGCAACCGCTACAAGTGTGGCCAGATCTTTGGCGCTGGACTGATTGCGACTGGACAAGCCTGTGGGTTCCGCGTACTTGGTGTCGTGCATGCCGAGTTGCTTGGCCTTGGCGTTCATTTGGGTAACGAAGGCAGGCAAACCTTGGGGGTAGGTGCGTCCCAACGCATGGGCCGCACGGTTTTCACTCGACATGAGCGCCAGTTGGAGCAGCTCACCTCGCGTCAAGGTCACGCCAGGACGCAAACGTGAACTGCTGCCCTTTTCTGTGTCAATGTCTTCAGTGGTGATCGTGATTGATTCATCCATCGACAAATTGGCTTCAAGAATAACCAAGCCCGTCATCAATTTGGTGATGGAAGCAATGGGCAAAACGGCGTTGTCGTTTTTACTGAACAACACTTCTTGGGTGTCTTGGTCAATCACATAGGCCACGCTGGATCGCAGAGACAACTCATCGCTGCTTTGGTGCAAACCGGCCATGCGGCCAAAAGATGGTTTTCTGGGAGCTTTGGCCTTCAGACGCGCCTTTTTTTTCTTGATCGCCTTGGATTTAACGCTGGATGTCTTGACGGTTTTTTGATTGCTTTTGGCGTGCGCGATCGGGGTGAAAGCAAGGGCACACAAGGACAATGCCAAAACAAAAATAGGGGCTGTGATTATCTTGAACATGTCGTCCTTGTTTGAGGGGTGCGCTATCGATGCCAACAAGTTTAAGGTAAATTAAAAAAACAATCAATATCAATGACTTGCATGTTTTTCCTCAAGTATCAAAAAGAATTCATTTTTGACTGAATCATCCTTGTGCTGCAACGCGCTCAGCCTTGCTCTGCAATTTGTTCAATGCACTCAAATACGCTTTAGCAGAGGCCACCACAATGTCGGGATCAGAGCCTACCCCGTTGACGATGCGGCCATTGTTTTGCAACCGCACCGTGACTTCGCCTTGGCTTTCGGTTGATCCACTGATGGCGTTGACGGAATACAACACCATCTCAGCGCCACTTTTCACATGCTTTTCAATGGCTTTGAGTGAGGCGTCCACTGGGCCGTTGCCATCGGAGTCGCAGGCGATCTCTTTGCCACTGTCTGTGAAGACAATGGAGGCATGCGGGCGTTCGCCAGTCTCGCTGTGCTGCGACAACTTCACAAAGCCAAACACGTCACCCTCGTGCGAGACACTTTCCTCGCTCACCAAGGCCAAGATGTCTTCATCAAAAATATCGCTTTTGCGATCAGCCAATTCTTTGAAACGGGCGAAAGCGGCATTGGTTTCGGCTTCGCTGTCGAGCTCCACGCCCAAGTCTTGCAAGCGTTGTTTGAACGCATTGCGGCCACTGAGTTTGCCCAACACAATTTTGTTGGCGCTCCAACCCACGTCTTCGGCACGCATGATTTCATAAGTGTCACGGGCCTTGAGAACACCATCTTGGTGAATGCCCGAGGCATGGGCGAAAGCATTCGCACCCACCACCGCTTTGTTGGGTTGAACAACGAATCCTGTGGTTTGGCTGACCATGCGACTGGCGGCCAAGATGTGCTGCGTTTCAATGCCCATCGTCAAACCAAAATAGTCCTTGCGGGTTTTCACCGCCATGACAATTTCTTCCAAGGAACAGTTGCCCGCGCGTTCGCCCAAGCCGTTGATGGTGCATTCGACTTGCCGCGCACCGCCAATTTGCACACCCGCCAACGAGTTGGCGACCGCCATGCCCAAATCGTTGTGGCAATGTACCGACCAAATGGCTTTGTCGGAATTGGGAATGCGTTCACGCAAGGTTTTGATGAAGTTGCCGTACAACTCGGGCACGGCATAACCCACGGTGTCAGGCACGTTGATGGTGGTAGCGCCCTCTTTGATGACGGCTTCCAAGACACGGCACAAATAATCCATATCACTGCGGTAACCGTCTTCAGGGCTGAACTCCACATCGGCCACCAAGTTGCGGGCAAACCGCACCGATTGCTTGGCTTGCTCAAAAACCTGATCCGGGGTCATGCGCAACTTCTTTTCCATGTGCAAGGCAGAGGTGGCGATGAAGGTGTGAATCCGCGCGTTTTTGGCGCCTTTCAAGGCCTCTGCAGCCCTGGAAATATCGCGGTCGTTGGCGCGTGAGAGGGAGCAAACCGTGGATTCGGTGATGGCGTCGGCAATGGCTTTGACGGCTAAAAAGTCACCATCTGAGCTTGCAGCAAAACCAGCCTCTATCACGTCGACACGCAAACGCTCCAATTGACGAGCAATGCGCAGTTTCTCGTCGCGGGTCATGGATGCGCCGGGAGACTGCTCACCATCGCGCAAGGTCGTGTCGAAAATAATCAATTTATCGGTCATTTATCGCTCCTGATGTCTGATCGTTCAGAACCTGGTCAACACAAAAACAAAAGGCCCGTTGCTGGTGCAGACGGGCCTGGAAAAAGGATGCGCGAACGCTACCAATGAAGCCCGAAAAAGCCCAGTAGCAGTAGGTTGTGCAATGAATTCATGAGTGGAATGTAGCACAGACGGCAACGCTGCCTGGTATTGACAAGCGTGGATTCAGTGCAAACCCATCTCTTCGGGCTCGTCGGTGGAGGTGCTGATGACACTGGTGGGAATGCCCTTGATACGCCGCCAGATGTAGACCGCATAACCGCTGATGCCGTAAATCAGAAACAAAGAAAACAAGACGATGGGGGGATGAATATTGATGACCGCAATGACCAAGGCGATGGACACAATGACCGCAAAAGGCACGCTTTTGCGCATTTGGAAATCTTTGAAACTGTAGAACGGCACATTGCTCACCATGGTGAGACCGGCATACAAGCAGAGTCCAAATCCAACCCAAACAAAGTCTGTTTTATCCAAACCCAAGACGGTGATGAACCAAATAAAACCCATCAACAGTGCCGCAGCTGCGGGGGAAGGCAAGCCTTGAAAAAACCGCTTGTCTACCACCGACGTGTTGACGTTGAAGCGGGCCAGTCGCAGCGCGGCACAAGCGCAGTAAACAAAAGCAGCAAACCAACCCCAGCGGCCCAAATCACGAAAGACCCACTCGTAAATGATCAAAGCGGGGGCCGCTCCAAAAGACACCATGTCGGCCAAGGAGTCCATTTGGGCGCCGAACGCGGTTTGGGTGTTGGTCATGCGAGCCACTCGACCATCCAAGCTGTCAAGCACCATGGCAAAAAATATGCCCAGTGCCGAGGCCTCGAATTGGTTGTTGATGGCCATCACAATGGCATAAAAACCACAAAACAAGGCTGCCAAAGTGAACAAATTGGGCAGCACATAAATGCCCTTTCGAAGCCTGCTGGAGGCTTCAACTTGTTCGTCAGGCTCAGGAGTGCTCATGCGCGTGGGTGTCAATTGCGACTTTGGTCAACCAATTTGTTTTTGGCAATCCAAGGCATCATGGCACGCAGTTGACCGCCAACCACTTCGATCTGGTGATCGGCAGTGTTGCGACGTCGTGCTGTCATGCTGGGGTAGTTCAAACGGCCTTCTTGAATGAACATCTTGGCATAGTCGCCGTTTTGAATGCGTTTCAAAGCGTGACGCATGGCGGCACGGCTTTCTTCGTTGATGACTTCGGGGCCTGTGACGTACTCGCCGAACTCGGCATTGTTCGAGATGGAGTAGTTCATGTTGGCGATGCCACCCTCATAAATGAGGTCAACGATCAACTTCAGCTCGTGCAAGCACTCAAAGTACGCCATTTCGGGGGCGTAACCGGCTTCCACCAAGGTTTCAAAGCCCATCTTGACGAGCTCCACCGCACCACCGCACAACACGGCCTGCTCGCCAAACAAATCGGTTTCGGTTTCTTCTTTGAAATTGGTTTCGATGATGCCAGCCTTGCCGCCACCGTTGGCCATGGCATAGCTCAGGGCCAAGTCGCGGGCTTTGCCGCTCTTGTCTTGGTGCACAGCCACCAAATGGGGCACACCGCCGCCTTGGGTGTAAGTGTTGCGAACCGTGTGGCCAGGGGCTTTGGGGGCCACCATCCAAACATCCAAATCGGCGCGTGGCACGACTTGGTTGTAATGCACATTGAAGCCGTGGGCAAAGGCCAAAGAAGCGCCTGGCTTCATGCTGGGCGCCACATTGTTGTTGTACACATCGGCAATTTGCTCATCGGGCAACAACATCATGACCACGTCGGCCGATTTGACCGCGTCGTTGACTTCCATGACATTCAAGCCAGCTTTGCCGACTTTGTCCCAGGAAGCGCCGCCCTTGCGCAAACCCACCACCACTTTGACACCGCTGTCGTTCAAGTTTTGGGCATGGGCATGGCCTTGCGAACCATAGCCGATGATGGCCACGGTTTTGCCTTTGATCAGGCTCAGGTCACAGTCTTTGTCGTAATAGACTTTCATGGTTTTCTCCTTCAATGTTGTTTGAATATTCAGACGCGCAACACGCGCTCGCCGCGACCAATGCCACAGGCGCCGGTGCGCACCGTTTCCAAAATCGCAGCTGTTTCAATGGCTTGTAAAAAAGCGTCGTTTTTATCGACGTCACCGGTCAACTCGATGGTGTAGCTTTTGTCCGTGACGTCGATGATGCGGCCACGGAAGATGTCAGCCATGCGCTTCATTTCTTCGCGCTCTTTGCCAACCGCCCGAACTTTGACGAGCATCAGTTCGCGCTCGGTGTAAGCACCTTCGGTGAGGTCTACCACTTTGACCACTTCGATCAGGCGGTTCAGGTGCTTGGTGATTTGTTCAATCACGTCATCCGACCCGGAGGTTTGCAGGGTCATGCGCGACAAACTTGGGTCTTCCGTGGGGGCCACGGTGAGCGACTCGATGTTGTAGCCCCGGGCTGAGAAAAGCCCCACCACCCGCGACAGTGCGCCGGGTTCGTTTTCCAACAAGACAGCAATGATGTGTTTCATGATGATGGCCCGCCGATCAGAGGTCTTCGCTGCCGAGCAGCATTTCGGTGATGCCCTTGCCTGCTTGCACCATGGGAAACACGTTCTCGGTTTGGTCGGTTCTGAAATCCATGAACACCGTGCGATCTTTCAACTTGCGGGCTTCGCGCAGAGCGGGTTCAACATCTTCAGGCCGTTCGATCAACATGCCCACATGGCCATAGGCTTCCGCCAACTTGACGAAATTGGGCAAGGCATCCATGTAGCTGTGGCTGTAACGACCAGAGTATTCAATTTCTTGCCATTGGCGAACCATGCCAAGGTAGCGGTTGTTCAAGGAAATGACCTTGATCGGAGTGTTGTATTGCAAACAGGTGGACAGTTCTTGAATGCACATTTGAACCGAACCTTCACCGGTAACGCAATACACCTCGCTGTCAGGCTTGGCCAATTTGATGCCCATGGCATAGGGGATGCCCACGCCCATGGTGCCCAAGCCACCGGAGTTGATCCAACGACGAGGTTGATCAAACTTGTAATACTGCGCGGCCCACATTTGATGCTGTCCCACATCCGAAGTGATGTAAGCATCAGCGTCTTTGGTCAGGTTCCACAAGGTTTCAATCACCGCCTGGGGTTTGATCACGCTGGTGTTGCTGCGATCGTATTTCATGCAGTCGCGAGCTCGCCAAGCTTCAATGGTGTCCCACCACGCAGCCAAGGTTTTGGGGTCTGGTTTGGTCGGCATTTCGCGCAACATGCCCAGCATGTCGGTCAACACATCTTTGACGTCACCCACGATGGGGATGTCGACTTTGACACGTTTGGAGATGCTGGAGGGATCGATGTCGATGTGGATGATCTTGCGTTCGTTTTGAGCAAAGTGCTTGGGGTTGCCAATCACACGGTCATCAAAACGTGCGCCTACCGCCAGCAAAACGTCGCAGTTTTGCATGGCATTGTTGGCCTCGACCGTGCCGTGCATGCCCAACATGCCCAAAAACTTGCGGTCACTGGCCGGATAAGCACCCAAGCCCATCAAGGTGTTGGTGCAGGGGTAGCCCAGCATGTCCACCAGCGTGCGCAGTTCTTGCGAGGCTTCGCTCATCAAAACGCCACCACCCGTGTAGATGAAGGGGCGCTTGGCCGCCAACAACAGTTGCAAGGCTTTGCGAATTTGACCGCTGTGGCCTTTGCGCACCGGCGTGTAGGAACGCATTTCCACCGACTCGGGGTAACCGTGATAAGGGGTCTTTTTGAAAGAAACGTCTTTGGGAATGTCCACCACCACAGGGCCGGGACGGCCGCTGCGGGCGATGTGAAAAGCTTTCTTCATCACATCAACCAAGTCGCGCACATCTTTGACCAAGAAATTGTGTTTGACGATGGGTCGGGTAATGCCCACGGTGTCGCATTCTTGGAAGGCATCCAAGCCAATCGCGTGCGTGGGCACTTGCCCGGTGATGATGACCATGGGAATGCTGTCCATGTAGGCCGTGGCGATGCCTGTGACGGCATTGGTCACGCCGGGACCCGAGGTGACCAGCGCCACACCTACATCACCCGTGGCACGCGCATAGCCGTCTGCAGCATGAACAGCGGCTTGCTCGTGGCGCACCAAAATGTGTTGAATCGTGTCTTGTTTGTAAAGCGCGTCGTAGATGTGAAGTACCGCACCACCAGGGTAGCCCCAGAGGTATTTGACGTTTTCTGCTTGCAGGGCTTTGACAAGAATGTCTGAACCGTTGTGTTCAGGACCACCAGCAAGCGAATCGCTGGTGTTTGCGGCTTGGGACGCCGCCTTGGTAGTTTCCATGGTGTAAACCTTTGTGAATTTCGTAGACGAAAAACCCAGGGTGCCTTTAAGCAACTTTTTTTGGAAGCGCATCAAGACTTTGGATCTCGAGCCATAAGCGTTTCACACCATGCTCGAACCCTTTTTGATTGGGAGCCCAAGATTATGACACTGTTTGATATTGCCCTTGCTTCTTCGCCTTTCATGTGGAGGCGGGTGACATAATCGTTCACGCTTTGGGCTTGCAGACAAGCCAATTCAACTCTTCACCGCTACTGAATGAACCCTGACCTTGGCTTCCGACAAAGAACTTTCTGATTTTTTGGCCAGCGTTGAGAAACGCGCTTTCAAGCGTTCGCTCTACCATGTCAGAGATGAAGAAGCTGCTTTGGATATCGTGCAAGACAGCATGATGAAATTGGCCGAGCATTACGCAGACAAACCTGCCGCGGAGTTGCCTTTGCTGTTTCAACGGATTTTGTCCAACACCACGCTGGACTGGTTTCGCAGACGCAAAACCCGCTCCGCCTTGTTCAGTAATTTCAGCGATTTTGGCAACGGGTCCGATGATGAAAGCTTTGACATTCTCGAGATATTGGAACGCAAAGGCGCTGCGAATGAATCCGAAAGTGCTCAAGATCTGTTCTCGCGAACCCAAACTGTGCGCCTCATAGAATCAGAAATTCAGAATTTACCAGGACGTCAACGAGAGGCCTTCTTATTGCGTTATTGGGAAGAACTGGATGTGGCTGAAACAGCTACAGCCATGGGATGCTCAGAGGGTAGTGTGAAGACACATTGCTCGCGAGCCATTCAATCGCTTTGCAAAGCCTTATTGGCCAAGGGAATCAAACCATGAACAACCACCGTTTTGAAGCTCAAGACTTGTTGGGGAAACGTTTGGCTGCGCACTTGAATGAAGCCAACCAATCACTGGGCTACGACATCACTGAGCGATTGCGTGCTGCGCGTACGCGTGCACTTGCGGTGCGCAAAATCAGCCAGCTCGAGTGGCAGTCCATTGCTGACGTTCAAATGCAAAATGGTTTGCTCAGCCTCAAGCCTGGTCACAAATTTCATGGCTTCTACCAATCCCTGGTGTCTGTGCTCCCCTTGGTGTGCTTGTTGGCTGGCTTGGTGATTCTTTATGAATTTCACAATGACCAATCGGCCCTAGAGCTCGCAGAAGTGGACGCTGCATTGCTGATCGATGATCTCCCCCCGCAGGCCTACGCTGATCCTGCATTCGCGCATTTCTTGAACAACAATCCGAACATCTCCGAATAATGCGTTGGCGTTTACTGTCTGGCTCTTTGACCCGTCGTTGGTTCTTTAGCGCATCAATCTCTCTGGCATGGGCCGCCATGGCCCAAACGCCAAACCTTGATCAACCGGTCCCCAAGAGCAAGGTCAAGCCCACTCAGATGGCAACTGAAACTGGCCCCAAATGGTCTGAACTCTCGCAGACACAACAAGTCATCTTGGCGCCGCTTCAACATTTATGGTCTGGCATGGAGGAAAACCGCAAACGTAAATGGTTGGCCATTGTCAAAAATTGGCCTGCCCTTACTCCTCAAGCGCAAGCGACAGCCCAAGAACGAATGAAAGAATGGGCAGCTCTCAGCCCAGCTCAGCGTGCTCAAGCGCGCTTGAATTTCGCCCAATCTCAACAACTCAGTACGGATGAAAAGAAAGCCAAGTGGGAAGCTTTTCAAACTCTGAATGACGAGGAAAAACTCAAGCTCACGCCTGCCAAACCCGGCGTACCCAAAGGTGCCGCAACAGCTGTCAAACCCATTGCGCCAGAAAAGCTCACTGCCACCCCCAAACCTCGGCAAGGGCAGGTCAAAGCCCCACGGATTGAGACCACGGAAGTTCACCCACAAACGCTGTTACCCGTGCGCAAAACCAGCATGCCTGTTGACGGCGACAAATAATGTTGGTTGACGAAGTTG
>JBIIPF010000197.1:0-3947 GCA_044342755.1 Limnohabitans sp.
GCCGTGGTCCATCACCTGCAACAAGACGTTGAAGATGTCAGGGTGGGCTTTTTCGATTTCATCGAGCAGCAGCACAGAGTGCGGTTTCTTGGTAACGGCTTCGGTGAGCAAACCACCTTGGTCAAAACCCACATAGCCGGGAGGCGCACCAATCAAGCGGCTCACGGCGTGGCGTTCCATGTACTCGGACATGTCAAAACGCAACAAGTCGATGCCCAAGATGTAGGCCAATTGCTTGGCAGCTTCGGTTTTGCCAACGCCAGTGGGGCCACTGAACAAGAACGCACCAATCGGCTTATCGGATTTACCCAAGCCTGAACGCGCCATCTTGACCGCTGACGCCAGCACCTCAAGCGCTTTGTCTTGACCAAACACCACGCTTTTCAAATCGCGTTCCAAGGTTTGCAATTTGCCGCGGTCGTCGTTGGACACACTGGCGGGCGGAATGCGTGCAATCTTGGCCACGATGTCTTCGATTTCAGATTTGCTGATGGTTTTCTTGCGCTTGGAAGCGGGCAAGATGCGTTGTGCAGCGCCCGCCTCGTCAATCACGTCGATGGCTTTGTCGGGCAAGTGACGGTCGTTGATGTACTTGGCGCTCAGTTCGGCAGCAGCTTGCAAGGCCGCTACCGCGTATTTCACACTGTGGTGTTCTTCGAAGCGGGATTTCAAACCCTTCAAAATATCAACGGTTTGTTCGATGGTGGGTTCGACCACATCCACTTTTTGGAAGCGACGGCTGAGGGCGGCGTCTTTTTCGAAGATGCCACGGTACTCGGTGAAGGTGGTGGCCCCAATGCATTTGAGTTGGCCGCTGGACAAAGCAGGTTTGAGCAGGTTGGAAGCGTCCAAGGTGCCGCCAGAGGCAGCGCCCGCACCAATCAGGGTGTGGATTTCATCAATGAACAACACCGCATTGGGTTTGTCTTTCAAGGACTTCAACACGCCTTTCAAGCGTTGTTCAAAGTCACCTCGGTATTTGGTGCCAGCCAGCAACGCACCCATGTCCAAGGAATAGACCACGGCCTCGGCCAGAATTTCAGGCACGTCTTTTTGCGTGATGCGCCAAGCCAAACCTTCAGCGATGGCGGTTTTGCCAACGCCGGCCTCACCCACCAACAGGGGGTTGTTTTTGCGGCGACGGCACAGAATTTGGATGGTGCGCTCCACCTCGTATTCACGGCCAATCAGCGGGTCGATCTTGCCGTCTTTGGCCAATTGGTTCAGGTTCTGGGTGAACTGCTCTAAGGGAGAGGCTTTCTCCGACTTTTCTGCGGCCTCCTCGCTCTCGGGTGCAGCGGCCTCGTTGCTCTTGGCGGGTTCTTGGGGGTCGCTCTTTTTGATGCCGTGGGCAATGTAATTCACCACGTCCAAGCGGGTGACGCCTTGCTGATGGAGGTAATAGACGGCGTGAGAGTCTTTTTCACCAAAGATGGCCACCAGCACATTGGCGCCAGTCACTTCTTTCTTGCCGTTGCCCGTGGACTGGACATGCATGATGGCGCGCTGGATGACCCGCTGAAAACCCAAGGTGGGTTGGGTATCGACTTCGTCGCTGCCAGCAACTTGGGGCGTGTTGTCTTTGATGAAATTTGACAAAGATTTGCGTAAATCATCAATATTGGCTGAGCAAGCGCGCAACACTTCGGCAGCGCTGGGATTGTCGAGCAGGGCCAACAACAGGTGTTCAACGGTGATGAATTCATGACGCTGCTGTCTGGCTTCGACAAAGGCCATGTGCAAGCTGACTTCAAGTTCTTGGGCAATCATGATTTCTTCCTTGGGGCGTTCTTGGGGTCAACTGTATATGGAAACGATGGGGGTTTATTCAACGGGTTCGCTCAAACATTGCAGGGGATGACCGGCTTCGTGGGCCGCGTCTTGCACCTGATCAACTTTGGTGGCGGCAACGTCTTTGGAGTAAACCCCGCAGACCCCTTTGCCGTCCAGGTGGATCTTCAACATGATTTGGGTGGCCGCCTCGCGGTCTTTGTTGAAAAACTCCTGCAGCACCCGGACCACGAACTCCATGGGTGTGAAGTCGTCGTTGAGCATGACCACTTGGTACATCTGTGGGGGTTGGGTCCGTTGGGTTCGACGCTCTAAAACGACCGAATCGCCATCAGAAATCTGGGTTGGCGGGACAACGGGCTTGGGTGATTTGCTGGGCATGGGTCCATTCTATCGAGCAGTTTCTAAACACATCCTCTGGGGATGGATTGTCAGCAAAAGTCAAAAAACAAGTAAATAAATAGTACTTTACAAATCGAAGAATCTGTCTTTTAATTTAAAAACATACATTTTTAGTTGAAAAGTATGCGTTATTAATCAATGGAGAACTCGACATGGCTTTCGGTATTGTGAAATGGTTTAACAACCACAAGGGCTTTGGATTCATCGAATCATCTGAAATTGGCAAAGATGTTTTCGCGCATTTCAGTGAGGTGGACATGGAGGGATTCAAAACCCTGCAACAAGGGGCCAGTGTGGTGTATGAGCCGATGGAAGGCCCGCGCGGCTGGATGGCCAAAAACATCAGGGTGATTGCCGCACCTGCTGCAGAACAAGTGGAATCAGACGTCCAAACACAACGGGGTTCTCGTTTGAGAACCCCGCAATTTCGAGCCAACCTGCTGGCACAAGGCGCATGAAACAAGCCTTTTTCAGAGGCTGATCACATGTTGTCGATCATCACCTGACCAAAACCCGAGCAGCTTACTTGGGTGGCGCCATCCATCAGTCTGGCAAAGTCATAAGTGACTTTGCGGCTGAGGATGGATTTCTCCATGGACGAAATGATCAAGTCGGCGGCCTCGATCCAGCCCATGTGGCGCAGCATCATTTCCGCTGACAAGATTTCAGAACCGGGGTTCACATAGTCTTTGCCAGCGTACTTGGGTGCAGTGCCGTGGGTGGCTTCAAAGCAAGCCACGGAGTCGGACAAATTGGCACCGGGCGCGATGCCAATGCCACCGACCTGTGCAGCCAGGGCATCAGAGACATAGTCACCGTTCAAGTTCAAGGTGGCAATCACGCTGTACTCGGCGGGACGCAACAAAATTTGCTGCAAGAAGGCATCGGCAATGCTGTCTTTGACGATGATTTCTTTGCCCGTGCGGGGGTTGTTGAATTTGCACCAAGGGCCGCCGTCAATCAACTGCGCACCAAATTCTTTTTGGGCCAAGGCGTAAGCCCAATCGCGGAAGCCACCTTCGGTGTACTTCATGATGTTGCCCTTGTGCACGATGGTCACATTGGGTTTGTCGTTGTCGATGGCGTACTGAATGGCTTTGCGCACCAAGCGTTCGGTGCCTTCACGAGAAACTGGTTTGATGCCAATGCCTGAGGTGTTGGGGAAGCGAATCTTGGTGACGCCCATTTCCTCTATCAAGAATTTGATGAGCTTTTTGGCTTTGTCGCTTTCGGCTTCGTACTCGATGCCCGCATAAATGTCTTCCGAGTTTTCGCGGAAGATCACCATGTTGGTTTTTTCCGGTTCCTTCAAGGGGGATGGAACGCCCTTGAAATATTGAACGGGGCGCAAACAAACATACAAGTCGAGTTCTTGACGCAGGGCCACGTTCAAGGAACGAATGCCACCGCCCACGGGCGTGGTGAGGGGGCCCTTGATAGACACCACATACTCTTTCAATGCGGCCAAGGTTTCCTCGGGCAGCCACACGTCTGGGCCGTAAATTTGGGTGGATTTTTCGCCAGCGTAAACCTCCATCCAGTGGATTTGGCGCTTGCCACCGTAGGCTTTGGCCACCGCAGCATCAACCACTTTGAGCATGACGGGCGTGATGTCTAAACCGGTGCCATCGCCTTCAATGTAAGGAATGATGGGCTGATCGGGCACGGTCAACGACATGTCTTTGTTGACGACGATTTTTTCGCCCTGTGCGGGCACCTTGATATGCTGGTACAAGTGACAATCTCCAGAAAAA
>JBIIPF010000198.1:0-3946 GCA_044342755.1 Limnohabitans sp.
AGGCGCATCCCGATCGAAGCAAGCGTTACACCGCAGCCATCAGTGCGGGTGTGTTTTATTTCATCGCGGGTTTGGCCGGGGCCTCGATGGTGAGCGTGTTCGCCGCCTTCCCCAAAGCCTTGGTGACGGTGATTGCAGGCATTGCGCTGTTTGGCACCATCTCCAACGCCTTGGCCACGGCATTGCAAGACGTGGGACACCGTCAAGCAGCGTTCTTGACGTTTGTGGTCACCGCTTCCGGCTTCAGCTTGTGGGGCATCAGTTCGGCGTTTTGGGGCCTGGTGGCGGGCCTGTTGGCCTGGGGTTTGGCCTACCAACGACAGGCCTGAACCTCCGGCATCAAGCCCAGATCACGTTTTTGCTGTTGGCGTACCAATTATCAAGTTGGTGTTGGACATTGAACTCGATGCGGCTGCGTTTGATTTTCATGGTGGGTGTCAGACAACCGTTCTCAATCGTCCACGCCTCGGTGCTGATGACCAACATTTTCAGTTGTTCATAGTCTGCGGAATGGGCGTTCACACGTGCTAACAAATCGGCCATTTCTTGCTCAACCTCGGCACGCACACTGGCTTGCGAAACCCTGGGCCGCAGGTCTTCGGCCAGCACCACCAAGGCGTAAGCCTTTTCAAAACCCGAACCCGACACCATGCACAACTCCACCATGGGGTTGGCGTTCAAGCGGTTTTCAATCGGTGCGGGGGCCACGTACTTGCCCTTGCTGGTTTTGAATTGCTCTTTCAAGCGGCCGGTGATTTTCAGCTGGCCATCCGGCAGGCGTGAACCCAGATCGCCGGTTTTGAAGAAGCCATCCGAGGTGAAACTTTGGGCGTCCAGGTCGGGGCGTTTGTAATAGCCCAGCATTTGTCCAGGCGACTTGATGAGGACCTCACCTTCTTCGCTGATGCGCACTTGCACACCGGGGTAGGGTGGACCGACATAGCCGGGTTCGTTGAACTTTCCATGCTGGGTGTGGGAATAGGCGAAGTCCTCGGTCATCGCATAGCCTTCCACCAGGTTCAAGCCCAAACGGCGGTACCAGCGAATCAATTCGGGCGGCAAGGGGGCCGAACCACTGCCGGCCAACTCCACTTGGTCCAAGCCCAGGCCGACCAAAATCTTCTTGGCCACCACGTTTTTCAACACGGGGATGCCAAGCAGCAGATTGAGTTTTTTGGCGGGCATCTTGGCAAACACGCCTTGCTGGAATTTCATCCACAAACGCGGCACCGAAATGAAGATGGTGGGTCGCGCACGTTGCAAATCTTGCACAAACGTGTCTAACGACTCGGCAAAAAAGACGTGCAGTCGGCCATGCATGAACGCTGTGGACTCCACAAACGCCCTTTCGAACACGTGGGCCAGTGGCAAGTAGGACAACATGCGGTGGCCACGGTCGCCACCCATGGTTTCGACCAACCGGTCCAAGATACCTTGGGTGGCCGCGCTGATGCGCTCGAAGGAATGCATCGCACCCTTGGGTTGTCCGGTGGAGCCCGAGGTGTAAATGATCATGGCCACGTCGGTGGGCTCGCGCCAGGGCTCGCCAGTCAGGGGTTCGGTGCGGCCGGTGATGGCGTCCCAGGTGTCGTAAGTGGTGCTGGGGGCCAAAGGCAGGGCGATGCGCGGCAGGTGCTCTGGCACGCCGGGGGCTTGTTTGTGCCATTCGTCCAATTTGCCCACAAACAGCAGGCTGGACTCGGAGTGTTCCAAGACAAATTTCACGGTGTCGGCACTCTCCGTGGGGAAGATGGCCACGGTGGTGTAACCCGCCATCCAAATGGCCAACTCCGTGAGGAAGAAATGGGCGCAGTTCTTGGACAAGATGGCCACTTTGGCACCATGGGGCAAGCCCAGCGATTTCAAATGCGCCGCCATGCGCCTGGATTGGTCAACGGCTTCAGCCCAAGTGAGGTGTTGAACTTGTCCTTGACCGGTGGGCTGGGTCAGGAAAATGTTGCTGGCGTGCTGGCGTTCGTTCTCATAGATGCGTTGAAGCACCATGGGGGCAGTGGCGGTCATGGTTTGTCTCTGGTTGTGGTTGAAGGAGTCTTCGCTCTTAGAACCAAATGATACGCACAAACCTGCTCAAAATTCAGCTTTCCCCGACGTGTTCGGGTTTTTCCAGGGTGCCCGCCACCACCCGGGCATTGCGGCTGAAACTGGCATAGGCCATGGCCCAATCCATCAAAACCACCAAACGATTGCGAAAACCAATTAAAAAGTAAATGTGGGCCAGCAACCAAAACCACCAGGCCAGTCGTTTTGAAAACCGCAACGGACCGAAGGGCGTGCTGAGATCGACCACCGCACTGTTGTGGCCAATGGTGGCCAGGTTGCCGTAATCGGCATAGCGGAACGCGTGCGTGGCTTTGCCCGCGATGCGTTTGAGAATATTGGCCGCGGCCAGGTGGCCCATTTGCTTGGCACCGGGCGAGACGCCGGGCACCGGCGTGGGTTTCTTGCCAGGTTGGTAGCTCAGGGCTGCCGCCAAGTCGCCGATCACACTGATGTGGGGGCAACCCGGCACGCTCAGGTCGGGGTTGACCACCACCCGGCCGGCGCGGTCGATACTGCAGCCGGTGTTTTGGGCGATATTGGCCCCCAAGGGAGAGGCCGCCACACCGGCAGCCCAGACCACGCATTTGCTGGCAATCGTGTAATCCACTGTCCCCAGCATGCCCGCAGGGGCAGGACCGCGAACCTTCAGGCCCTGCGCATCAATCGAGGTGACGATGGCATTCAAACGCACTTCCACACCGAGGTTTTGCAGTTGGCTCAGGGCCTTGGCGCTCAAGGACTCGGGCATGGCTTGCAGCACACGCGGACCACCTTCGAGCAACAAAATGCGGGCGTCATGCGGGTTGATGCGGCGGAACTCGCCCACCAATGTTTGGCGGGCAATTTCGGCAAAAGCTCCGGCCATTTCCACACCGGTGGGGCCGGCACCAATGACGCACAAGGTCAGCCAGTCTTGGCGTTTTTCGGGGTCGGGTTCTTTTTCAGCCGACTCGAAAGCAAACAGCAAACGGCGGCGGATTTCAAACGCGTCCTCCAGGGTTTTCAAACCCGGCGCGTGGGCGGCCCATTCGTCATGGCCGAAGTAACTGTGGGTGGCACCAGCGGCTACCACCAGGTGGTCAAACAACAAGCTGCTGCCATCCGACAACAGCACTTGCTTGCCTGCGGCGTCAATGTTGCTGACCTCGGCCAGCAAGGTGGTCAAGTTCGCTTGTTCGCGAAACAAACTGCGCGTCGGTGCGGCAATCGCAGGGGCCGCCAAACCAGCGGTGGCCACTTGGTAGAGCAGGGGCTGGAACAAATGGTGGTTGGTCTTGTCCACCAAGGTGATGTCGACAGGCGCTTTGGCCAAGGCCTTGGCGGCTTCAAGCCCACCAAAGCCGCCACCGATGATGACGACGCGGGGTCGTTGTTGGGGCGTTTGCATCAGGCTTGAACTCAAGTCAGGCGCGCTTGGTGCCGCGCGATTTGCGCTTGCACCTGCGCCGGTGCGGTGCCGCCCACGGTATTGCGGGCGTTCAAAGAGCCTTGCAGGCTCAAGACTTCGTAGACGTCTTTCTCGATGGAAGCGTGAAAGCCTTGCAGCACATTCAAGGGCAGCTCAGGCAAGTCGCAGCCGTGGCTGGCGGCGGCTTTCACCGCATGCGCCACGGTTTCGTGGGCATCGCGAAACGGCAGGCCTTTTTTCACCAAATAGTCGGCCAAGTCGGTGGCGGTGGCAAAGCCTTTTTTGGCAGCCTCTTCCATGGCCTGCACGTTCACCTGGATGCCGCCTTCTTTGGCGCCGGTGGCCGGGTTCACTTGGCCGCCCACCATCTCGGCAAAGATGCGCAGCGTGTCTTTCAGCGTGTCCACCGTGTCAAACAGCGGTTCTTTGTCTTCTTGGTTGTCTTTGTTGTAGGCCAGCGGTTGGCCTTTCATCAGA
>JBIIPF010000199.1:0-3904 GCA_044342755.1 Limnohabitans sp.
TGGCTGCCTGTGAGCAGATATGGGGCGTCTGTTGTGGCGGGGTGGTAGCGCCCCACCACATTGCCCACCGCGTCAATCGTCACCTTGTCAAAACCGCAGGCGCTCATGCCCAAGGCAATGGTTTGCGCGCAGGCTTGGTGTGCTGGGGTCAGGTAGCTGACGCTGAGTTGGCCGTGCTCTTTGAAACCGGGGTCGCTGAACTGGGCCAGCCATTCGTGCCAATCCCAAATTTCGCCACCCAAGACCGGGTGGTGTTGGCATTTCTCGTTCAAGCGCAATTCGGCGATGCGGTGGATTTGCCGCAGGTTTTCTTGGAACGCCACGGCGGGCGACTGCTGCAAGCGCCAGGCCATGCTGTCCAAAATGGCCTGGGGGGTGAGGCCGTTACCCCGCGGGCCGCGCACCGCGACGATGAACGGCCAGCCAAACTTGGCGAGGTAAGCGTCGTTGAGTTCTTTCAAGCGCTGCCCTTGCGCGGGCGTGCTTTGCCACAGGCCAGCCACTTGTTGTTCTTGTTTGGATTCGCTGGTGAGGTGGGGGTTGGGCTTGGCCGCCAGCAAAGGGTGGGCCTTGATCAGCGCCATTTGCTGCGTGGGCTCGGCTTGCATCACGCTGTGCGCCAACGCCCATTTCAGGTGCGCCAAGCTGCGAAATGGGCGCTGCGCCAAAGCCTGCTCGGCCACCCATGGCGAGTGTTCGTAAATTCCATCCAGCCAGGCCAGGGCTTCGGCGGCGCTGGCTTGGTTCAGCCATTGAATGCGTGCTTGCGAGGGGTGTTGCAGCAAAGGCGAAGAGGTGGGCATGGGATGGAGGGCTACACTGCGTTTTTTTCAACTATACCTGTCGGCCTCAAGGCCAGTTTGGAGCGCTTGCACATGGGATTGAGCACACATGTTTTGGACACCATGCACGGCTGCCCAGCGGGCGGCATGGGCGTGCAGTTGTTCGCCACCAACGGCGCAGACAGCCGCTTGCTGAAGTCATTCACACTGAACGCAGATGGCCGCAACGATGGCGGTCCTTTGTTGGACAACGACAGCTTGCAAGTGGGCACCTATCGGCTGGTGTTTTCCGTCAAGCCGTATTTCAAAGCCTTGGGTGTGGCCTTGCCCGAACCCTCGTTCCTCGACCAAGTGACGCTGGACTTTGGTGTGGCCGACACCCAGCAGCACTACCACGTGCCTTTGCTGGTCAGCCCTTGGAGTTTTTCCACTTACCGTGGCTCTTGAAGACGGGCGCACGGGGGCGTGCCGTCGTGACCGCGCCCGTTCAGCGCCGCATCAGTGTTGGCCCTCGGTCAGGGTGTCGAGTTGAAACTGGCCACTGGCATGCCACAACCAGGTGTCCACGTATTTCACTTTTTTCAACAGACGCGGAGCCGGGTAGGGCTGGGCTTCACGCACCTTGTTTTCGATTTCGCGCATCACCTCGGGCACATGGCGGGGGGCACGCAGCCAAACGATCTCGTCCACCTGCCCTTGGCTGTTGACACTGACCTCGATCACGCCCACGGCTTTCAGCATGGGCGGCATCTTGCCTTTGTAAATACGCTGTTGGTATTGCCGGTAAATGTGGCTGGCCGCGTCGGTGCGGTATTCCTTGGGGCTGCGGGCATCCGAGACCAGGGCGGGCACCGGTGTGGCGGGCAAGGGCTGCACGGCGGGCGGGGGCAAGCTGGGCGGCGCGGGTGGCGGCACTGTGATGATGGCCACGGGGGGTGCAGGTGCGGGTGCTTGGACCACCGGGGGTGGCATCAAGCTGCAGGCGCTCAGGCTGAGCAGCAGCCAAGCGCCGCATGCGGCCCAAGGTCTGCCATGGCGACCTGCCTGTTCGGAGGGTGTGATCGACGCCGCTGGGCGCACACGCGGGTCTGCCGCGCCCCGCTTGTTGGCCGAATGGTGATTGCATGGGATTGAACCAGCCCACATGACCGTTCCTTGTGCCGTATAAGCTTGTGACTCTGCACCGGCTGGACGCATTTGGCAAGCTTGATAACCCGAGGATTGATTTGAAAGAACTGTCAGATTTGTTTGAAGATTTGCAATACGCGCCGGCCGTGCTGGTGTGGGTGCAGCAGGCGCAGGGCTCAGTGCCGCGCGACGCTGGCACCTGGATGGCGGTGTTTGCCGCGCACCAGGTGGGCACGATTGGCGGCGGCCACTTGGAGCACCAAGCCATCGCCCAGGCCCGGGCGGTTTTGCAAGTCCCCGCCATGCCGCTGCCGGAGATACAACGGGTGGCACTGGGGCCCAGCCTGGGGCAATGCTGCGGGGGTGTGCTGGCGCTGGGTTTTGAGCGCGTGAGCGCCGCCGACTTGCCGCGCTTACAGCTCCGCCTGGCGCAGCAGGGCCGACCGCTGGCGCTGTTTGGCGGTGGTCATGTCGGGCAAGCGCTGGTGAAGGTGTTGGCGGACTTGCCTTTTCATGTGCGCTGGATCGACAGCCGAGATGAGGTGTTTCCGCCAGACACACCGCGCCATGTGCAGACGGAGCATTCCGCGCCGGTGCAAGCCGCGGTGGCCGATCTGGCGCCGGGCAGCCTGGTGCTGGTCATGAGCTTCAGCCATGCCGAGGACTTGGCGGTGTTGGCCCATTGCTTGCTGCGCGCGCGTGAGTTTGACGATGTGCCCTTCATCGGCCTGATTGGCAGCGCCACCAAATGGGCGACCTTTCGACACCGCTTGGAGGACAAGGGCTTTGGGGAAGCCGATTTGGCGCGGGTGACCTGCCCGATTGGCTTGGCCGGCATTGATGGCAAATCGCCGGCTGAAATTGCAGTGGCGGTGGCGGCGCAGTTGCTGTTGCTCGGCAAGTAATCAATGGGATGTGTAATTGGGGTCAGATTCCAATTGTTTTGAGGTGGAAGTCACGCTTGAGCCGCCCGCCATGGGGACTCATTTTTCTGGTCTTTCGCTCAAAAAATGGTCCCCAGGCCGTGCGGCTCTGAAGTGATTTTTCAGCTGGCCGAACATGGTGGGTCGGACCGCGTAGCGAACGTCGCAGCTCCGCTGCGGTGAGCGGCGGACGAGCCCACCGTGGTCGGCAAGCAAGCGTGAATTAATTGGAAACTGACCCCAATTACCGAGTCAGGTAATACATAAGCTACAGTCCGACCCCATGGAAACCTACTTGCTTGAATGGGCTCAACTGCTGGTCCGCTGGTTGCACGTCATCGTCGCCATCGCCTGGATCGGCTCATCCTTTTACTTTGTTTTCCTCGACAGCAACTTGGTTCCGCCGCAAGACCCTGCGCTGAAAGACAAAGGCGTCGGCGGCGAAATGTGGGCTGTGCACGGCGGTGGTTTTTACAACCCGCAAAAATACGCTGGCGCGCCGGGCCACATCAACAGCACCTTGCATTGGTTTTATTGGGAAAGTTACGCCACCTGGCTGAGCGGCTTTGCCTTGTTTGCCATGATGTACCTTTGGCAAGCACCCACTTTTTTGATCGATACCTCGGTCATGGCCTGGTCACCCGCCGCCGCCATCGCCACAGCCTTGGCGTTTTTGGTGGGGTTTTGGCTCGTCTATGACGCGCTGTGCAAAGCCTTGTTCAACCACCCTCAAGGCCAAGCCTGGGTCGGCGCCATCATGTTGGTGTTGGTGGCTGCGCTGTGCTGGCTGGCTTGCCAACTCTTTGCTGGCCGTGCCGCTTTTGTGCTGATGGGGGCCACCATCGCCACCACCATGACGGCCAATGTGTTTTTCTGCATCATTCCGGGCCAACGCGAGGTGGTGAAAGCGCTCACCTCGGGCCAGCCGCATGACGTGAAAGAGATGGCGTTTTACGGCCTGCGCGGCAAGCAGCGCAGTGTCCACAACACCTATTTCACCCTGCCGGTGTTGTTCGCCATGCTGGCCAACCACGAGGGCTTGTTGGTCAGCCACCCGCAGCGCTGGATCTT
>JBIIPF010000200.1:0-3854 GCA_044342755.1 Limnohabitans sp.
CGCAGTGCCAGCGACGACACCTTGGCCATTTTGAAAGAAGAGGGCGAGGATGGCGGCGCCAAGGCGGTGGGCGGCGTGTTCCACTGTTTCACCGAAACGGAACAAGTGGCTCGGGCCGCCTTGGACCTGGGTTTTTACATCTCTTTTTCCGGCATCCTGACCTTCAAAAACGCCCAGGATTTGCGCGATATCGCGGCGTGGATGCCGCTGGACCGCATCTTGATCGAGACCGACAGCCCGTATTTGGCCCCGGCGCCCCACCGTGGCAAAACCAATAATCCGTCCTATGTGCCCTGGGTGGCCAAGCAAATCGCCGATCTGCGTGGGCTCAGCCCAGAGGCGGTGGGTGCCCAAACCTCCGCCAATTTTGACCGCCTGTTCAGCGGGGTACTGACCGCATGAATTACTTTAAGTATCTCTTATATCTATATGTTTTTATTGGATATTCTGTATCCAGTGCTGGGGCCTATGATGATTTTTTCAAGGCGGTTGAACTAGACCATCCAGACAAGGTGCAACGCTTGCTAGAACGCGGATTTGACCCCAACAGCCCCAATCCCAAAGGCCAACCCGCTTTGGTCTATGCCATGCAGCAATCATCCAACAAAGTGGTGGATTTGCTGGTGAATTGGCCGACCACCAAACTCAGCGTGAAAAACCCGCAAGGCGAAACACCGCTGATGCTGGCGGCACTGAACAACAAATTGGCCTTGGCCAAGCTGTTGATTCAGCGCGGCGCGGATGTGAACCAAGCCGGGTGGACGCCGTTGCATTACGCCGCCACCAAAGGGCACATCGACATGATGCGCTTGATGATCGATCACAGTGCCTACTTGGACGCCGAGTCTCCCAACGGCACCACGCCGCTGATGATGGCGGCGCATTACGGGACCCCGATGGCGGTGAAGTTGTTGCTGGAAGAGGGCGCGGACCCACGCATCAAAAACAAGCTGGGATTGAGCGCCTGGGACTTTTCCATCAACAGCAAAAACGAGGCTCAAAAAGCCGAAACACAGCAGTACTTGATGGCTTTCTCCGGGGTCTGGGCGCAGAAATACCCCAATCCAACGGGTGGACGACAGAATTAATTGTTGCTGAATCCGATGAATCGGCTCACCACGACAGCACCACGCAGTTCACCCGGTTTGAACCCCACGGCCTTGTCATTCGGGTAAAGCTCATCGAGTTTGGTCTTGATCTCGGGGCTGATTTGTTCTTGATCGCCATGACAGGCCGTGCATTGGGCTTGCATCACGATCGGTCTGGCATAGCGCAATTCCATGCGTGAACCGGCGCCAGCTTTCACAGCTTCAACAAACTCAATCTCTGCAGGCGGTTCGCCCCGTGCCAAGGATTCTTCAAGGTGTTTCAAGGCCTTGATTTGCCAGTCGATGGGGGTGCCCATGGCGGCATTTCGCGGCTTGTGACTGATGCGGCGAATGGTGATTTTCTCTTCGTCACTGATGCGCTTTGCAATCGCCGGTGCTTCAACTTGACAGACACCCAATGCATTGACCGGGCCGCCATCCTTCATGGCTGCTTGCAATTTCCCGCCAAGTTCTTTCAGCATGGCCGAGGCTGCTTCACGGCTTTCCTTCATCGGGTTGGAACCTTTGAATTCGGCCAAGGCCAGGGGGGGTTGCAACAGGACAATGCCCAAACACAGGGCTCGGAGCATGGTCTGAAAGTTGGATGAGGATGGGGTGTTTTTTTTAGTTAACATAATATGCATCGTATCAAATTGAAGCAGAAAAGGCAGATCGGGCGAACAAGTTCTGAATGTACCGCAGGACACCAAGGTTATTCAGTTTTTCTCGGCCGGCTTGAGTTGGATGGCTTTGTGTTCCAAGAACTCCTCAAAACCATACCGGCCGTTTTCCCGGCCATTGCCGGATTGTTTGTAGCCGCCAAATGGCGCGTTGCCATTGAACGGCGCGCCATTGATGTCCACCTGGCCGGTGCGCATTTGACGCGCCACGCGCATGGCATGGGCGTCGTCTTGGCTCCAAACGCCGCCACCCAAGCCGTAGATGGAATCGTTGGCGATGCGGATGGCTTCAGCCTCATCTTTGTAAGTCAGGATGACCAATACGGGCCCAAAAATCTCTTCTTTGGCCAAGGTGTCGGTGGACTTCACCCGCAGCACGGTGGGCTGCACGAAATAGCCTTTGGCAAATGGCGGTTTGTCGGGGCCGCCGGCCACCAATTCGGCACCTTCGGCCAAACCTTGTTGAATGAAGCCAATGACGCGGTCACGCTGAGCGGCGCTGACCACAGGCCCCAAGCGCGTGGCCTCGTCCAAACTGGCTCCCAATGTGTATTTGGCGATGGCTGCTTGGGCCAAGCTTTTCACCTCGTCGTAGCGGTCTTGCGGAACCAACATGCGGGTATGAGCCGAACAGGTTTGACCGCTGTTGAGCAAACAGGCGTTGATGCTGCCTTTCACCGCCGCTTCAAAATCCGCATCCGGCAGGATGATGCTGGCCGACTTGCCACCCAGTTCCAGCGCCACGCGTTTGACTGTATCTGCAGCCAATTCGGCCACCCGCTTACCAGCACGCGTGGAGCCGGTGAAGCTCACCATGTCCACCTCGGGGTGGCTGGCCAGTACTTCACCCACCACCGGACCCAAGCCATTCACCAGGTTGAAGACACCCGCAGGCAAACCGGCGTCATGGATGATCTCTGCCAAGATCATGGCGTTGACCGGTGCAATTTCGCTGGGTTTCAAGACCACGGTGCAACCCGCGGCCAGCGCGGGCGCAATCTTCAAGGTGATTTGGTTCAAGGGGAAATTCCAGGGCGTGATGCATCCCACCACGCCGATGGGCTCGCGCACCACCAGAGAGTGGCCCACTTTTTCTTCATACGGATAGGCGCGTGCCACTTTGGCCGCATTGCCCCAATTGAAGACCGGGCCGCCCACTTGCACCATCTTGGCGAGTTTGATCGGCATGCCCACCTCGCGTGCGATGGCCGTGGCCATCTCATCCGATCGGGCCTTCAAGCCCGCAACGATCTTGTCAATGTAGACGCAGCGTTCTTCCACGCTCAACGCAGACCAAGCCGGAAACGCAGCGCGGGCCGCCAACACGGCTTGCGCAGCCTCCTCGGCCGTGCCTTGCGGCACCGTGGCCATGACCTCTTCGGTGCTGGCGTCGTGCACCTCGAAAACGGCTGGGTTGGTCGCTTGCTGCCAAGCGCCGTTGATGTAGTGGCTGGTGTAAGTGGTCATGTGGTGCTGGGGTCGCTTGTTGCCAAGCGCCATTGGTGAAGTGGTTGAAATGTTGATGCGTGGTGTGGCAAAAAAGGCGAGTTCAATGGGCTTGGTGCGCCCACAACAAAAAGGCTTCGCGGCCTTCGCGCAGCAAAGACACTTCTTGGCCCACGGGCAGGCACAACTTGGTGGGCACATGGCCAAAAGGCAAACCGGTGAGCACTGGCGTTTTCACCTGCGCGCGAAGCCAAGACACCACGCTGTTGAGCTTGTAGCCCTTGTCGTGAGAGGTGAGTTTGTAGTCGGTGAAAGCGCCCAACACAATCGCTTTTTGCTGCGATAAAACGCCTGCATTCAACAACTGCGTCACCATGCGCTCGATGCGGTAAGGATGCTCGGCCACATCTTCCAAGAACAACACACCGCCCTGCACTTCGGGGAAGTAGGGTGTGCCAACCAAGCTGCACAGCACGCTCAAGTTGCCGCCCCACAGCGTGGCGTGTTCAGCCAACAAGGCTTTTTTCGGCAAGTGGTCCAGGTCCGACGCGGGCAAGCGCCAACCGGCACCCTCCCCCCTGCCCTGCGCCATGTCTTCAAAACAGGCCAAGGTGATGTCATCCAAGTCAGCAGCGCCAAA
>JBIIPF010000201.1:0-3852 GCA_044342755.1 Limnohabitans sp.
CTGGTGTCAGGTGTCGGCCAAGCCAAGGCCTTGAAAGCCGCCGAAGAATCCAGCCAAGTGGCGTTGGAAGCCAACCAGCTTGGTTACTCGGTCGGTGTGCGCATCAACATCAATGTGTTGGACGCGCAAAGCAAGCTGTTTGACACAAAAGCCAAATTGGCCAAGGCCCGTTATGACGTGTTGGTGGGCCACCTGAAGCTGCGTCAACTCAGCGGCAGTTTGCAATTGCAAGACCTGCAAGACATCAACAAATTGTTGGCCCCTTAAGCGGGTCTGACCTCATCCAAAGCTTGTGGGCAACCACAAGCTTTTTTTTCGTTCACTCAATGCGCAGCCTCTTGCACCTGGGCATCGGGTTTGACTTCGCGCAGCAAGGCCATCATGTCGCCTTGAATGCGCGCCAAGGCCTCGGATGTTTGACCTTCAAAACGCAGCACCAACACCGGCGTGGTGTTGGAGGCGCGCACCAAGCCAAAACCATCGGCCCAGTCGATGCGCACGCCGTCGATGTCGCACAACACAGGATGGTGCGTGGGTGAAGGCATGCCATGTGTTTTGGCGCGTGCCAACAATTCAGCCGTGACGCGGTGCGGTTCGCCTTCGGCGCAGGCCACGTTCAACTCGGGTGTGGATTGGCTGGTGGGCAAAGCATGCAGCACGGCATTCGCATCGGGTGAGCGGCTGAGAATTTCCAACAAGCGACAGCCCGCATAGGTGCCATCGTCAAAGCCATACCAACGCTCTTTGAAAAACACATGACCGCTCATCTCGCCGCCCAAGGGTGAGTCGATGGCTTTCATGTGCGCTTTGATGAGCGAGTGGCCGGTTTTGAACATCACCGGCTCACCACCAGCCGCGCGTATGGCGGGCGCGAGTTGCTGCGAACATTTCACATCGAAGACGATGGCGCCACCGGGCACGCGGCTCAACACATCTTGGGCGAACAACATCATTTGCCGATCGGGGTAAATGGTTTGACCGTCGCTGGTGACGATGCCCAAGCGGTCGCCGTCCCCATCAAAGGCCAAACCCAATTCAGCGCCCGTGGTTTGCAAAGCCGCGATCAGGTCTTTCAAGTTTTCCGGTTTGCTGGGGTCGGGATGGTGGTTCGGGAATTCACCATCCACCTCGCTGAAAAGTTCAATCACATCGCAACCGATGGCACGCAAGATGGCCGGTGCTGATGCGCCTGCAATGCCATTGCCACTGTCGACGACGATGCGCAGGGGGCGACGCAAATGAATGTCTTGCACGATGCGGTCTTGGTAGGCTTGGTTCACGCTCACTTGCGCCACGCTGCCACCGGCTTTCAAGACCCAGCTTTCGTCTTGCATCATCTGGCGCAAGCCTTGAATCTCGTCGCCATGTATGGCACGCCCGGCCATCACCATCTTGAAGCCGTTGTAGTCTTTGGGGTTGTGGCTGCCCGTGATTTGAATGCCGCTACGGCACAAAGTGTTGGCAGCGAAATAAAGTTGCGGTGTGGTGACCATGCCGACGTCAATGACATGCACACCTGCATCCATCAATCCTTGCACCAAGGCTTGTGCCAAAGCGGGACCACTCAACCGACCATCGCGGCCCACGGCCACTGTGGTTTCACCCTGGGCCAACGCTTGGGTGCCAAAGGCTTTGCCCAGCGCTGTTGCCACCTCGGGGTTGAGCGCGGTGGGCACCACACCGCGGATGTCATAGGCCTTGAAAACGTGAGCTGAAATTTGCATGGTCGCGCATTGTAGGCGTGGCTTCTGACAAGTTCAGTCGACCGCGCGGCTTATGATGACCCTTCATTATTGGAAACTTTTTTCACCCCCTCATGCCTTTTGCACAAGCCGCCCACACCAGCCCATTCAAGCTGTGGCAGATGCCGATCAACACGCCGTTGGGGCGCATGCGTTTGGTCGCGGGTGAAGCCGGTTTGGCCGGTGCATGGTTTGACCACCAGCAACACCGCCCCGACATCGATCAGCTGCCTTGGGGCCCGAGCCTGCATTGGTTGCGCGAGGCCAAGCAGCAAATCGGCGAATACTTTGCCGGGCAACGCCAACAGTTTGAATTGCAACTCGAAGCCGTGCAGGGCAGTCGCTTTCAGCAACAGGCGTGGCAGGCCTTGCGCGTTATTCCTTATGGTCGCTTCACGTCTTATGGTGAATTGGCCGCCCACTTGAACCATCCCAAGGGCGCCCGCGCTGTGGGCATGGCGATCGGGCGCAACCCTTGGAGCATCATCGTCCCCTGTCACCGCGTGGTGGGCGCCAATGGCGCACTCACCGGTTACGCAGGCGGCATCGAACGCAAACTCGCTTTGCTCAAACACGAGGGCATGCTCTTGTGACCTCTGGTTTGCGACGGCGGGATTGGCTGCCAGAGTTTGTGTTGTTGGGCATGATTTGGGGATCTTCTTTTTTCTTCACGCTCATGGCCACGCAAGAATTCGGACCTTGGTCCACCGCCTGGATGCGGGTATCGGTGGCTGCCATCACTTTGTTGCCCCTTGTTTTTTGGCAACACCAAGCCCAAACCATCAAAGCCGAATGGCGAGCCTTGTTCGGCATGGGATTATTCAATTCGGCGGTTCCGTTCTTCTGTTTTGCGTTTGCATTGCAATCGCTCAGCACCGGCTTGTCGTCCATCTTGAATGCCACGACACCCTTGTTTGGCGCTTTGATTGCTTGGTTGTGGTTGAAAGACCGCCCCACGCATTGGCGTGGACTGGGCTTGCTGCTGGGCTTTGCCGGATCAGCTTGGTTGGCCGTCCATGCGCCGGGCGGTGTGTCCTTCAAAACCGGTGGCTCTGGCTGGGCCATCTTGGCCTGTTTGCTGGCCACTTGTTGCTACAGTTTCAGCTCTCTGTATTCACAGCGCCATCTGCAGCATGTGTCGCCGATGGTGATTGCAACTGGCAGCCAATTGGGAGCGTTTGTGGTGTTGGCGGTGCCGGGCTATTGGTATTGGCCCAGCGTATTGCCCAGCATGAACGCTTGGCTGAGCCTGTTGGCCGTGGGCATGATGAGCACCGGCTTGGCCTATGTGCTGTACTTTCGCTTGATTGTGAAAACCGGTGCCGCACGCACCATGACGCTCACCTACTTGATCCCCTTGTTCGCCAACCTGATTGGTGTGTTTGTGCTGGATGAAATCGTCACCGGCTCCATGCTGATGGCGGGTGGGGTTATTTTGCTGGGCACGGCCATGGCGAGCGGTTTGTTTCCACGTCAGGCCGTGAGCGCTCCGCCCTGAGCATGCATCATGCAAGCCAGCACGGCTTGACGCGCAGGCCGCTTCACAGATGAGTCTGACACAGCGCCAGCAACTGTTGGTTCAAGGCGTGACCCGGTGTCGCAAACGCCTTCATCATGCTGAAGTGGTGCAAGCCGGGTAGCACCTGCGCGGTTGGCACGCGTTCACGGCCCCAGGCGTTTTGAATCAGTTGGTTGTGCGCCAAAAACGCTTCGCTCTCCATGCCGCCCACCACGGCGTGCAACACGCCACGCTCAGGCGCGGGCAGCCATGCTGGGCTGGCCTTGAAGACCTGTTCATCGTCCAAACGCAAGGCTTCTTGCAGCATGGGCGAACGGCGCAAGGAATCAAGCTCGTACAAGCCCGACACCGACAAGACCGACTTCACCAGATCGGGCGGCAAGTCGGGCGCATAAGCCCGCCAATCGCAGGCCAACATCATGGCCGCCAAATGCCCGCCCGCCGAATGCCCAGCCACGTGGATGCGGCTGGCGTCGCCGCCCCAGGTGTCGATGTGCCGCCAAACCCAGGCCAGCGCCTTGACCATCTGCATGACGATCTCAGGAATCGTCACCGCTGGGCACAGCGCGTAATTCGGCACCACCACGGTGA
>JBIIPF010000202.1:0-3839 GCA_044342755.1 Limnohabitans sp.
ATATCACTCACTCAAGTCAAGACTTTATTTGGGCAGTTTGAACACCATCAAGGTGCCACCCTGTGGCACAACCAACTTGGTGTTGTTCAGTGTGTTGATGCCCGACTGCATACGCTCGGCATCAATACCCCAACCCGCTTGCACTGCGATGAATTGCTCGCCATTGATTTCATAGGACGAAGGCACAGCAGTTACGCCAGAAGGCATTTTGTATTTCCAAAGGACCTTGCCATTGGCCGCGTTGAAAGCGCGGAATTCACGGTCGTTGGTACCGCCTGCAAAGAGCAGGTTGCCGCCTGTGGTCAAGAGTGGGGCCCAAATGGCGCGGTCATATTTGTAGGACCATGCCAATTTACCTGTCTCCAGGTTCCAGGCCTGCAACTCACCAATGCTTTTCGGTTTTTTGCCACCTTCGTAGCGCAAACTGCCCAACACGCCATCGATGGGGTAACCAATGTAGAGATCCCCTTTTTTGTACACGGAGGCCTCTGCTGCTGGCAACTCAGAGCACAGGTGGTTGTTGGCAGGGATGTAGAACAGCTTGGTTTTGGGACTCCATGCTTCTGGCGGCCAGTCTTTGCCACCCCACAAGGAGGGACAGAAGGTGACAGCTTTGCCCATCCCGGGCTTTTTGCTCATGTCATAGGTGGGACGGCCTGTCTTGTTGTCGATGCTTTTGAACACATCGTTGTAGACATAGGGGACGCCGTTGACATAGTCGATCTTGCCGCTGGCTTGACGCTCGAGCATCCAAAGGTAGCCATTGCGACCCGCGTGCACAGCGCCTTTGACGTTGCGACCGTTGATCTTGGTGTCAATCAGCACTGGTGCGCTGACCTCATCCCAATCCCACGCGTCGTTTTGGTGGTACTGATGATGGCCCTTGATCTTGCCTGTATCCAGATCCACAGCAATGGTGGAGGTGGTGTAGAGGTTGTCACCATCACGGCCTTCTGTGGGCCAGGGCGCAGGGTTGCCCGTGCCCCAATAAGCGATATTGGTTGCAGGGTCGTATGTGCCTGTGATCCAGACGCTGCCACCACCATTTTTGTGGCTGTCGCCGGGCCATGTATCCCCACCAGGTTCACCGGGGGCCGCTGTGGTGTAGGTGCGCCAAACTTCTTTGCCCGAGTTGGCATCAAAAGCTGCCACGTAGCCACGCACACCGGTTTCGCCACCGGAGGAACCCACCAAAATTTTGCCTTTGGCGGCCAAGGGTGCGAGGGTGATGTAGTGCAATGCCTTTACATCGCCAACGGTCGTGTCCCAAACCACCTTGCCAGTTTTGGCGTCCAAGGCAATCAAATGCGCGTCAACAGTGCCCACATAAACCTTGTCGCCATACAGTGCGACACCACGATTGGTGTTGTGCAGCATCAGCAAGTCAGCGGGTATTTCCTTTTTGTAGCGCCAGAGTTCTTCACCCGTGATGGCATTCAAAGCAATCACCTGACCATTGGGGGTGGTGATGTACATGTAGCCATTGTTCACAATGGGTGGCGCTTGGTGACCCTCGGTTGTACCTGTCGCAAAGGACCAGGCCAATTCAAGTTTCTTGACATTGCCTGTGTTGATTTTTTCCAGAGGACTGTAGCCCCAGCCTTGGTAATTACCTCGGTACATCAGCCAATTCTTAGCTTCTGGATTGATCAGCCTGGCATCGGTCACGGGTTCGTAGGGGCCAAGCTTGGTGTCGGCATGCGCCATGATGGCACAAGCACCGATCACTGCAATGGACAGTTTTTTTATCAAATGACTCATGTTTTTTCTCCTGAAAGTGAGTCTTGGAAATAACCAGGCTTAGGAGCCCTGGTTGGCGGGGGAACTGGTTGCAATGGCGAGAAATTCGCCTTCGAGCTTCAAGGTGAAATGAGGCAGAGGACGAGAGGCTGGTCCATCGACGACTTTGGCGCCATCGAGCAGATCGAACTTGGAGGCATGGCAAAAGCAGACCAAGACTTTTTCCTTGGCGATCCAGGTTTTGACATCACAGGCCTGATGTGTGCAAAGTGCTGAATAAGCCAACACACCCTCTACTGAACGGGCCTTGGTGGCCGTGGCCATTTGGTCTTCTGGCAAGCGAATCACCACCAATTTGTTGGCGCGTGATGTATTTTTCGGTTCACCTGTCTTGGTATCGAATGGATAAACAAGCATGGGTTTGCCAATGGCCAGGTCGCTGGGTCGCAAGGGTTTGAAATTTGCTTCTGCATCGGCATCGACCAACAGCATGGGTGCAGCATCGACAGCCATTGCGGCAGTACCCATGAAAGGCAGCGTGGACAAACCCATCGATATCCATTGGATGGCTTGGCGGCGCTCTGGGTCGACGCCTTGGTCGTTGTGCGCACAGCCGCAGCAAGAAGAAGAGGAGCTAACGTTTTTCATGTTGATCGTGGTGATGGAGTGATGTTTTGAGAGAAGTGAAAGGGTGTCAGTTGGTGGCGGTTTCAGTCAGACGCAGCGCCAACAAATCCCGCAAACGGCGGTGCACAATTTTTCCGGTGGCGGTGCGTGGCATGTCTTGGGCGCTGATGAATTCAATGTGGCGCGGCTGCTTGAAGCCTGCCAAACGCTCTTTGCACCATTGCTTCAACGCGTCTGCGCTGCAGTCTTGGCCTGCTTTGGTGACCACCACGGCCAGCACGGTTTCGCCCCATTTGTCATGCGGCACGCCAATCACAGCCGCTTCTTGCACAGCAGGGTGGGCGCACAACACGGCTTCCACTTCGGAGGGGTAGATGTTTTCGCCGCCGCTGATGATCATGTTGCTTTTGCGGTCCATCAGCCAGATAAAGCCATCGGCATCCCGCATGGCCATGTCACCCACTGAGCACCAGGCATCTGCGAAAGCTTCAGCGGTTTTTTCGGGCGATCCCCAGTAGCCTTCAAAGGCATAGGAGGTGCAGGAGTACAACTCGCCCACCTCACCATCGGGCACTTCTTGGCGCTGCGCATCCAACAATTTGATGGGCCCACTGCCGACCCATTCGCGACCCACCGAACCCAGCTTGCGCAGTTGTTCGTCGGGGCGCAGCAAGGTGACCCAGCCAGCTTCGGTAGAGCCGTACAACTCGTAGAGCTGGCCATTGGGGAACATGTGCTGAATGGCGCGTTTCAGGTTGGCATTGGCGGGTGCAGAAGACACCAACAAGCGGCCCACGCTTTGGGTGGCGTATTGCTTTTTCACGTCCTCGGGCAAGGCCAGCATCATGATGTAGTGCGTGGGCACCATGGAAGTGAAGGTGATCTCGTGCTTGGACAACAGCATCAGCAAATGCTCGGGGTCAAAGCTGGCACGGTCGTCGACCACGATGCACGCCCCCAGGTGAATGAAGGTGTTGGCAAAGTACAAAGAGTTGGCATGGCACAAGGGCATCACCAACAAAGCTTTGTCATTCACGGTGAAGCCCATGTCCAGTGCCGTGGCATAGGCCATCAAGGTGCTGGCCTCGTGGCTGCGAATCGCGCCCTTGGGTTTGCCGGTGGTGCCCGAGGTGTACATCAGGGCGCAGGTTTGTTTCGGATCCACCCGGGGCCAGTCGGTGCGCACAGGCGCTTGTTGAATCAGCACCTCGTAGTCGGTCCAGCCCGCTTCGGTGGTGCCGTCCATTTGCACACAGGCTTTCAGCGGCAAGGAGGCGGTGATGGGCAGCACTTTGTCTTGCAAGGACTGGGCACAGATCAAGGCGCTGACTTGCGCGTCTTTCAAGATGTAGGCCAGCTCGTCGCTCACCAGGCGGAAATTCAGGGGCAGGGCGACCAAACCAGCACGGGCCAAAGCCACATACAACTCCAACCACTCGATGCGGTTGTAGGCCAGAACGGCCACGCGTTCA
>JBIIPF010000203.1:0-3832 GCA_044342755.1 Limnohabitans sp.
CCAAGCGGCTTGGCGTTTCATCACCGCCAAGTCATAGGACGGCTTGGCCTGCACATCGGTGGGGTCGGCGGGTTTCAAACCACCAGCCAGCTGCTTGTCAAACACGAAAAACTCGGGCTCGATGCCCACCCAAGCGGTCCAACCACGTGCCTTCAAACCACCCAAGACCGTGGCCAACATTTGGCGCGAACAGGTGTTGAGCGGCTGGTCACCGGCAAAGCCACTGCACACCGCACGGGCCACACCGGGCCACCAAGGCAGGGCTTGCAGGCTGTGGGCTTCGATGCGGCCAAAGTATTCCGAGCGCGGCCCCATGCGCGGCAAGCCCGTGCCCCAAATCGAGGGGCCGCTGAAACCTGCGCCTTCCTCGATGAGTTGCTGCACATGGGCCAAGGGCACCAATTTGCCTCGGGCTTGGCCCAAGATGTCGGTGAACTGCGCCAGCACTGTGTGCACACCTTGGGTGCGCAGTTGTTGCAAGCGTTCTTCCAGTGAAAAAGAGCTGTTAGACATGGTTGATCGGGTGATGTTGGGAACTTTCCAAGGCCGATGGCTGTTAGCGGGAATGTCGACCCTGCGATTGTGCCTTTGAAAACAGTGGTTTTAATTCTGCCTAAAATCAGCCACCAGTTGCACTTTCACCAGTGCGTTATTCAACCACTTGACTACGCCATGACCGTGACCGACAACACCTTTCTGCGCATTGATCACATCACCAAACGATTTGGCGAGACCGTTGCTGTCAACGACGTCAGCCTCCATATCGAGCGCGGTGAAATCTTCGCCCTGCTGGGCTCCTCTGGTTGCGGCAAGTCCACCTTGTTGCGCATGTTGTCTGGCTTTGAAAACCCCAGCAGCGGCCGGGTTTGGCTTGATGGCAAGGATGTGACTGATTTACCCCCGTATGAGCGACCGATGAACATGATGTTTCAGTCTTATGCGCTATTTCCACACATGAATGTCTGGGAAAACGTGGCATTTGGCTTGAAACGCGATGGCGTGGGTAAGGCCGAAATTGCCCAAAGGGTGGAAGCTATTTTGCAACTGGTTCAACTGCAAAAGCTTGCCAAGCGCAGTCCACATCAACTCTCTGGCGGGCAGCAGCAACGCGTGGCCCTGGCCCGCAGCTTGGTCAAACGTCCGCAGTTGCTGCTGCTGGACGAACCCTTGGGTGCGCTGGACAAAAAACTGCGTGAGCAAACCCAGGTGGAGTTGGTCAACATCATCAAGCAAGTGGGCGTGACCTGTGTCATGGTCACGCACGACCAAGACGAGGCCATGACCATGGCCGACCGCATCGCTGTGATGAGTGAGGGCCGTTTTTTGCAGGTAGGCACCCCAAGCGATGTCTACGAGTACCCCAACTGCCGCTTTGTCGCCGACTTTGTGGGCAACGTGAACTTGTTCGACGGTGAATTGACCGAGGACCAACCAGACCATGCCCTCATCACCAGTTCAACCTGTACCTTCCGCATTGGCCACGGTATTTCTGGCCACCTGGGCATGGCGGTCAGCGTGGCTTTGCGGCCCGAAAAAATCAATCTGTCTTTCACCAAACCCAGCATCGATCACAACGCCGTGCATTGCACGGTGCAAAGTTTGTCTTACTTTGGCAGCTACACCAGTTATGCATTGAAGACGGTTAACGGCCAGACAATGCAGACTTGGGTCACCAATGCAGACCGTCACCAAGACCCGATTGAAATCGGTCAACAAGTTTGGGCCCATTGGCAAGACAACGCCATGGTGGTGCTGAACCAGTGAATCGCCGTTGGTGAGCACCGGCCTGCCAAAGCGCCAAGGGCATCTGCACCAAGCCACTGATCTCAGGCCCCAGCCACCTTCATGCGGTTGATCAGCACCGAACCCACGGATTTGGCGCCGTAGTTGTAGGTGTCGGCACCCACGGCCTGGATGCCCAGCAGCATGTCTTTGAGGTTGCCCGCGATGGTGATTTCTTGCACCGGAAACGCAATTTCACCCTTCTCGACCCAAAAACCACTGGCCCCTCGTGAATAGTCGCCGGTGACGTAGTTCACGCCCTGCCCCATCAGTTCAATGACAAACAAACCGGTGCCGAGTTTTTTCAGCATGGCTTTCAAGTCGTCATGGGCCTGCGTGAGTTTGGAGCTGAGCACCAGGTTGTGCGAACCGCCTGCGTTGCCGGTGGTGCGCATGCCGAGCTTG
This sequence comes from Limnohabitans sp., assembly GCA_044342755.1. Taxonomy (GTDB): domain Bacteria; phylum Pseudomonadota; class Gammaproteobacteria; order Burkholderiales; family Burkholderiaceae_C; genus Limnohabitans. The sequence continues at coordinate 2,188 of JBIIPF010000203.1, forward strand.
CGGGCTGAATAGCTGCTGAGGAAGTAGCCTTCCACCTCACCATCGCGAATGACTTGGCGGGCTGCGGTTTTGACACCCTCTTCGTCGAATGCCGAGCTGCCTTTGCCCCGCATGACAAATGGATCTTCATGGACTTGGATGTGCTTGGGCAGCACTTGCGTGCCCAACGAGTCCAGCAAAAAACTGCTTTTACGGTAGAGCGCACCGCCGCTCAAAGCGTGCACCAAGCCGCCCAACAAGCCCGCAGCCAAAGGTGACTCGAACAACACCGGGCAGCTGGTGGTGGGGATTTTGCGACCATGCAAACGACTCAGGGCGCGTTCGGCGGCATAGCGGCCAACGGCTTCAGGCGAGGCCAATTCGTTGGCGTGGCGCATCGAGCTGTACCAGTGGTCGCGCTGCATGTCGTCGCCCTTGCCCGCGATCGGGGCGACAGAAATGCTGTGGCGTGAACTGGCGTAGCCGCCGCGAAAGCCGTGCGTGTGGGCGCTGAAAAAATGGCTTTGCTGAGCCGACACCGCCGCCCCTTCGCTGTTGGTGATGCGCTTGTCCACACCCATGGCGGCCGCTTCACAGCGCAAAGCAATTTCAGCAGCTTGTTCGCTGGTGATGCTCCAAGGGTGGAACAAATCGAGGTCGCGTTGTGCGTGGGCAATCAAATCGGGGTCGGGCAAACCGGCCATCGGGTCTTCGGCGGTGAAGCGTGCGATGTCATAGGCGGCTTGCACGGTGCGTTCAATCGCCGCGTGTGAAAAATCAGAGGTGCTGGCACTGCCTCGCCGGTTGCCCAGATATACCGACACACCCAAGGATTTGTCGCGGTTGCGTTCGACGTTTTCGAGCTCGCCTTTGCGCACTGACACGCTCAAACCGGTGCCTTCAGAGGCTTCGGCGGCGGCGTTGGTGGCACCGATTTTTTTGGCGTGGGCCAAGGCGCTGTCAACCAAGGCTTCAAATTGGGCGCGGCTGTTGCTGAAACCTGGCAAGGCGGCGGACGAGGATGCGGGGGCGTGAACGGTGTGGGTCATATCGACAGCTATGATACTTGGCCCCCTATAACCTCACACCATGTCCCGCAAACCCACCAAAGGCTATTACGTCAAAGGTCATTTTGTTGCCGAAGGCAGCGATCTCGACTTGGAGCTCAAGCGCGAGCAAAAAGGCCAAGATTTATCCAGCAAAACAGACATGAAGCGCGAGAGCACCGAGTTACAAAAACTGGGCGAGGATTTGCTGGAACTGCGCCAAGACGCGATGCTGCAACTGGTGGCGCAAGAACATGTGCCCGAAGCTTTGCATGAAGCCATACGCGAAGCGAAAAAAATCACCAACTTCGAAGGCAAGCGCCGTCAGATGCAGTTTGTGGGCAAGCTGATGCGCAAGCTGGACGACGACCAGGTGCAGGCCATTCGCGCGGCACTGGATGTGCAACACAACGGCAGTGCCGAAGAAACCTTGGCATTGCACATGGCCGAGCATTGGCGCGACCGTTTGTTGCAAGACGACGCCGCCTTGGCCGAGTGGCTCAACGCCCACCCCGACACCGACAGCCAGCAACTGCGTGCCTTGGTGCGCCAAGCCCGCAAAGACGGCCTGCCCGACAAAACCGCTGTGTCCCATGGGCAGTTTCCTCGCCAAGGACGGG
>JBIIPF010000204.1:0-3823 GCA_044342755.1 Limnohabitans sp.
CAGTGGGTGGAAATGGATTTTTGGAAACCGCTCTTGCGCCAAACGCACGTCGTAGGGTGAGGTGCACAAATAAGCCAAGGTGTTGGCTGCGTCCAAGGCCATGCGTTGCGGGTAGGCGTTGGTGAATTCGCGCAATTCGGCAGGGGTGTCGGCGGTGATCCAACGTGCGCCGGTGTAGCTGCTGTTTTCCAAGCGCACATCGCAGTCGTACTCGGCGCGCAGACGGTGCTGCACCACCTCAAACTGCAGTTGACCAATCGCGCCGAGCAACATGGCGCCACCCACCTCGGGCTTGAACACCTGAATCGCGCCTTCTTCGCCCAACTGCTCCAGGCCAGTTTGCAACTGCTTGGTGCGCAGCGGGTTTTTCAAGATCACGGTCATGAACAATTCGGGTGCGAAAAATGGCAGCCCGGTGAATTGCAAAGCGGCGCCATCGGTGATGGTGTCGCCCAATTGCACGCCGCCATGCGTGGTGAAGCCGATGATGTCGCCGGCAAAGGCTTCGTCCACTGCTTCACGGCGTTGGCTCAGGAAGGTGACCACCGAGGTTGGGCGCAGCTCTTTGGCGCTGCGCTGCACCTTGAGTTTCATGCCGGGTTTGTACTGGCCTGAGGCCACGCGCACAAAGGCGATGCGGTCACGGTGGTTGGCGTCCATGTTGGCTTGCACCTTGAACACCACGCCTGCAAACCCCGCGTCTTCGGGCTGCACAGTTTTGTCCACGGCTTGTTTGTTCACCACCAAATGGCTGGTGCGTGGGCCGGGTGAAGGTGCCAAATCGACCAAGGCGTCCAGCACTTCCATCACCCCGAAATTGTTCACGCCAGAGCCAAAAAAAACGGGCGTTTGCTTGCCCGCCAAGAAAGCGTCGCGGTCAAACTTCGGAGAAGCGCCTGTGGCCAACTCCATGCTCTCCATGGCGGTGGCCCACTCCATGCCAAAGCGCTCGGCCAAGAAGGCTTGCTCAGAAAGAGGATGTGTTTCAAAGTCTTGCGGCAAGCGCTCAGAGCCCGAATCAAACACGGTCATGGCTTGGGTGCGCAAATTGATGATGCCGCCAAACAATTTGCCTTGGCCCACCGGCCAGGTCATGGGCACGCAGGGCATGCCGAGTTCGCGTTCCACTTCGTCCAAGATGTCCAGGGGGTCGCGTACTTCGCGGTCCATTTTGTTGACGAAGGTGATGATGGGCGTGTCACGTTGTCGGCACACCTCGATCAAACGGCGGGTTTGGGCTTCCACACCGTTGGCCGCGTCAATCACCATCAAAGCAGAGTCCACGGCGGTCAGCACACGGTAGGTGTCTTCCGAAAAGTCTTTGTGGCCGGGGGTGTCCAGCAGGTTGATCACATGCTCGCGGTACAGCATTTGCATGACCGATGAGGCCACTGAAATACCGCGTTGCTTTTCAATTTCCATCCAGTCGGAGGTGGCATGGCGCGAGGCTTTGCGCGCCTTCACCGAGCCGGCGATTTGAATCGCTCCTGAGAACAACAAGAGTTTTTCGGTGAGCGTGGTTTTGCCCGCGTCGGGGTGGGAAATGATGGCAAAGGTGCGGCGGCGGCGCACTTCTTCAAGCAAGGAGGTCATGGGGACTTTGAGTAAGGAACAAAAGACCAAAGGTCTGAAGCAATGTTAAGGGACATTCATTCGCGAATGACCTTGAGGAAGGGTGGTTTTTCCAAGGCAGGCTTTTGTCAGCAAAGGATGTTTAAAATATGCCGCATCCGAGGAGCGCTGCAGCGCCACATCAGTGGCGTGAGGCTCGGACCCTTTTCCAACCGCGCTCACCCACTGACAACGTGAGGTGAGCACCTCGGGTCTCTCAAGTGCTTGCATGTCGTGTCAGTGGCCCTGAACCTTTTGGAGCCTCACCATGAATGCATCGCTGAAACCCACCCAAACCACCGACTTCCACGTCGCCGACATGTCCTTGGCCGATTGGGGCCGCAAAGAAATCAAAATCGCCGAAACGGAAATGCCCGGGCTCATGGCCATCCGCCAAGAGTTCGCCAAAGCCCAACCCCTCAAAGGCGCGCGCATCACCGGCTCTTTGCACATGACCATCCAAACCGCTGTGCTGGTGGAAACACTGCAAGCCTTGGGCGCGCAAGTGCGTTGGGCCTCTTGCAACATCTTCTCCACCCAAGACCACGCTGCGGCCGCCTTGGTGGCCAACGGCACCCCTGTGTTTGCCTACAAGGGCGAAACGTTGGATGACTACTGGGATTACACCCACCGCATTTTCGAATTCGGCGCAGCAGGCACCGACGGCGAAGGCCCCAACATGATCCTGGACGATGGCGGCGATGCCACGTTGCTGATGCACTTGGGCAAGCGCGCTGAGAAAGATGCCTCCTTGCTGAACAACCCTGGCAGCGAAGAAGAAGTCTGTTTGTTCAACGCCATCAAAGCCAAGCTGGCGCAAGACCCCACTTGGTACAGCCGCAAAGGGGCGCACATCATTGGCGTCACCGAAGAAACCACCACCGGCGTGTTGCGCCTGAACGAAATGGCCGCCAAAGGCAGCCTGATGTTCCGCGCCATCAACGTGAACGACTCGGTCACCAAAAGCAAATTCGACAACCTCTATGGTTGCCGCGAATCCTTGGTCGATTCCATCAAGCGCGCCACCGACGTGATGATCGCCGGCAAAGTGGCTTTGGTGGCTGGCTATGGCGACGTGGGCAAAGGTTCTGCCCAAGCTTTGCGTGCTTTGAGCGCCCAAGTGTGGGTCACCGAAATCGACCCCATCAACGCCTTGCAAGCCGCCATGGAAGGTTACAAAGTGGTGACCATGGAATACGCCGCTGACAAAGCCGACATCTTCGTGTCTGCCACCGGCAATAAAAACGTGATTCGCTACGAACACATGGCCGCCATGAAAGACGAAGCCATTGTGTGCAACATCGGTCACTTCGACAACGAAATTGATGTTGCTTCCTTGGAAAAACTCAAGTGGGACGAGATCAAGCCCCAGGTTGACCACGTGATCTTCCCTGACGGCAAAAAAATCACTTTGCTGGCCAAAGGCCGTTTGGTGAATTTGGGTTGCGCAACAGGTCACCCCAGCTTCGTCATGAGCAGTTCGTTTGCCAACCAAACCATCGCGCAAATCGAACTCTTCACCCGCCAAGACCATTACGAATCTGGCAAGGTCTACGTGTTGCCCAAGCACCTGGACGAGAAAGTGGCGCGCTTGCACCTGAAGAAGGTCGGCGCCATGCTGACGGAGTTGACCGACGAGCAAGCCTCCTACATTGGTGTGAGCAAAGCCGGTCCTTACAAAGCCGACACCTACCGCTACTAAGCCCTGTGCGCGCTGACCAGTTGCTGGTCGAGCGCGGCTTGGCCGCCACGCGCTCGCAAGCGCAGCGATTGATTGCTGCCGGCGTGCGCTGGCGAATGGGGCAACAAACGTGGTCGCCCATCGACAAAAACGGTGCAGTGCTGCCTGAAGGGTGTGAACTGTTGTTGCTTGACGATGCCGAAACCCGGTTTGTCTCGCGCGGGGGTTTGAAGCTGGAAGGTGCCTTGCAGCAGACAGGTTTGAGCCCACAAGGCTTGGTTTGTCTTGATGTCGGGCAATCCACCGGCGGTTTCACTGATTGTTTGTTGCAGCACGGCGCCGCCCGTGTTTGGGGGGTGGATGTGGGCCATGGCCAATTGCATCCGCAAGTTCGCGCAGACACACGCGTGCATGTCATGGAGCGGGTGAATGCGCGGGAGATGACGCCAGCTTTGTTTGGTGCGCAAGGCGCAATGGGTTTTGACCTTGTGGTGGCTGATTTGAGTTTCATTTCACTCACCTTGGTGCTGC
>JBIIPF010000205.1:0-3813 GCA_044342755.1 Limnohabitans sp.
GGCGGTTTGGTCGAGTTCTACCGCAGCCCTGCCCGCGTGGCTTGGACACCCACCGGCACCAACGTGCCTGACTACCCCAAGCTGGCGCAGCTATGGTGGAAAAACGTGGCGGTGGCCGTCACCGGTGAAAAAACACCTCAGCAAGCCATGGACAACCTGGCCAATGAGATGGACGACGTGATGGCACGTTTGGAGCGTGCGGGCATGGCCCGTTGTGCACCCAAGCTCAACCCGAAAGGCGATCCAGCCAAGTACCTGAGTGACAAAGCGGCGCCGTGGGCCAAGCTGGCCAACGAGAAACCCAAAGGCCAAACCATCGCCTATGAAACGCTGCTCAATGCTTGGAAGGCAGGTCGCGTTCGCTAAACCAAACCGGGACACCGCGCAAGCGGTGTCTTGTGTTGTGAGGGCCTGTGGCCAGTTTGCTGCAGGCCCCTCTTTGGTCAGTCACCCATGAACCGCTCAGAACTTCTTCAACAGTTGGCTGCCCCCCAAAGCTTTGATTTGGCGGTGATAGGCGGTGGTGCCACTGGTCTGGGCGTGGCACTTGAAGCCAGCCTGCGGGGCTACAAAGTGGTCTTGCTCGAATCGCATGATTTCGCCAAAGGCACGTCATCACGTTCCACCAAGTTGGTGCACGGTGGTGTGCGTTATTTGGCCCAGGGCAATGTGGCCTTGGTCCGTGAAGCGCTGCACGAGCGCTCGGTGTTGTTGCACGACGCGCCGCATTTGGCGCAACCCATTCCCTTTGTCATGCCGTCTTACCGTTGGTGGGAAACCGCCTTCTACGGCATTGGCTTGAAGTTGTACGATTTTTTGGCCGGCGCCGACGGCTTGGGCCGAACTGAGTTTTTAAGCGGTAAAGAAGTGATGTCGCGCATTCCGGGATTGAAAGCCCAAGGCTTGCATGGCGGCGTTCAGTACTGGGACGGCCAGTTTGACGACGCCCGTTTTGCCATCAGTTTGGCCCGAACCGCCGCCCAGTCAGGTGCTTTGTTGGTCAATTACTGCCCTGTGACGCAATTGAAGCAGTCGCAAGGCCAGTTGAGCGCCTTGGTCTGTCAAGACGAGGAAACCGGCCAATCTTTTGAATTGCAAGCCCGTTGCATCGTCAACGCCACCGGTGTGTGGGTCGATCAATTGCGGCAAATGGATGCATCGACCGAAGGTTTGAAAGTCCAACCCATGGTCGCCCCCAGTCAAGGCGTGCACCTGGTGGTGGACCGTTCTTTTCTGCCTGGCGAACATGCGTTGCTGGTGCCTAAAACCGCCGATGGCCGTGTGTTGTTTGCCGTGCCTTGGTTGGGCAAAGTGATCTTGGGCACCACCGACACGCCGCGCAGTGACATGCCGCGTGAACCGGCGGCGTTCGAGGAAGAAGTGGCGTTCATCCTGGGCGAATCGGCCCGTTACTTGGCCAAACCGCCCCAGCGCAGCGATGTGCGCAGTGTCTGGGTGGGCTTGCGCCCGCTGGTCAAACCCACGCAAGAAGAGGGCGTCAGCACCAAGGGCTTGAGCCGCGAGCATTCCGTGAGTGTCAGTCGCAGCGGCTTGGTCACCGTCACCGGCGGCAAATGGACCACTTACCGCGCCATGGCCGAAGACGTTTTGTCGCAATGTGTGTCCAGCCAGTTGTTGTCGGCCCCCTTGCAACCGCAACACCCGGCGGCGGTGTTCAAAGGCGCAGGTGCCTTTCTCGGGCGACCTGTCAGTTTGACGGCACCGCAAGGCCTGCATCTTTATGGAAATGAACAGAATTTGGTGGCAGAAATGCCTGGCGCAGACCACTGGCTGCTGCCCGGTTTGAGCGAAGCCATGGTGCGGTTTGCCGTTCGTTTTGAATTCGCGCGCACCGTCGAGGATGTGCTGGCCAGGCGATCCCGGCTTTTGTTTTTGGACGCCAAAGCGTCCATGGGGGTGGCCGCGCAAGTGGCGGCCTTGTTGGCTGAAGAAGGCTGCAAGCAAGTCAAACTTTCAGACTATTTGTCTTTGGCCGAGCATTACACTTTGGCCGATTGAGCGCTTTCGCCTTTGGTATTGTGATGACCAACTGAAAAGAAAAATCGTCTGCCAAGAAACTGTGGCACAATAGCTGGCTCTGCTTTTCTAAAGGCAGGGAAATCACGCCCAAACAAACACACAGCAAATGGTTTGCTGTGGAGATGACGGGCCCAAGACTGATCGAGTTTTTAAAGCCCATTGGGGGTTTTGAGGCGCGGTACAAGTTGGGAAGAAGAAATGATCCAGACAGAATCCAGATTAGAGGTCGCCGACAACACCGGTGCGAAGTCCGTTTTGTGCATCAAGGTGCTCGGCGGTTCCAAGCGTCGCTACGCCAGCGTTGGTGACATCATCAAAGTGAGTATCAAAGAAGCCGCCCCCCGTGGCCGCGTCAAAAAAGGCGAGATTTACAGTGCTGTGGTGGTGCGTACCGCCAAAGGCATTCGCCGTGGCGACGGCTCGTTGGTGAAGTTCGACAGCAATGCTGCCGTCTTGCTCAATGCCAAATTGGAGCCTATTGGCACCCGTATCTTTGGCCCGGTCACGCGCGAACTGCGCACCGAGCGCTTCATGAAGATCGTGTCTTTGGCGCCCGAAGTTCTCTAAGGACCAGACCATGAACAAAATTCGCAAAGGCGACGAAGTCATCGTCATCGCAGGCCGCGACAAGGGCAAGCGTGGCAAGGTGGCATTGCGTCAAGATGATTCGCACCTCGTCATCGAGGGCATCAACTTGGTGAAAAAACACACCAAGCCCAACCCCATGGCTGGCACCACTGGCGGCATCGTTGAAAAAACCATGCCTATTCACCAGTCCAATGTCGCTATTTACAACGCCACCACCGGCAAAGCCGATCGTGTGGGCATCAAGATCAATACCGATGGCTCGAAGGTTCGCATCTTCAAATCCAGCGGCGAAGTCATCAAGGCGGCATGAACATGGCACGACTCCAACAACACTATCGTGAAAAAGTGGTCCCCGAGATGACCACCAAGTTTGGCTACAAATCCCCCATGGAAGTGCCTCGTCTGACCAAAATCACCTTGAACATGGGTGTCAGCGAAGCCGTGGCGGACAAAAAAGTCATGGACCACGCTGTAGGCGACTTGACCAAAATTGCCGGTCAAAAACCCGTCGTCACCAAGGCCCGCAAGGCCATCGCCGGTTTCAAAATCCGCGAACAACAACCCATTGGTTGCATGGTTACTTTGCGCGGTGTGCGTATGTACGAATTCTTGGATCGTTTCGTCACCGTGGCCTTGCCCCGTGTGCGTGACTTCCGCGGTATTTCTGGTCGCGCCTTCGATGGCCGCGGCAACTACAACATCGGTGTGAAAGAGCAAATCATCTTTCCAGAGATCGAGTACGACAAGGTTGATGCCCTGCGTGGCCTCAACATCAGCATCACCACCACGGCCAAGACCGACGATGAGTGCAAAGCACTGCTCGCCGCCTTCCGTTTCCCGTTCAAGAACTGAGGTGCCCTGTGGCTAAAGTAGCTTTGATCGAGCGCGAGCTCAAGCGAGACAAACTGGTCGCCAAGTACGCGAAAAAACACGCGGAACTGAAAGCGATCGCCAGCGATATCAAGCGCAGTGAAGAAGAACGTGCTGCTGCGCGTTTGGGTTTGCAAAAGTTGCCTCGCAACGCCAACCCCACACGTCAACGCAATCGTTGCGAAATCACCGGTCGCCCTCGTGGCACCTTCCGTCAATTTGGTTTGGGTCGCGCCAAGATCCGTGAATTAGCCTTCGCAGGCAACATTCCCGGCATCACCAAGGCCAGCTGGTAAACAGGCAGGAGAAATTCAA
>JBIIPF010000206.1:0-3809 GCA_044342755.1 Limnohabitans sp.
GGCGGCGTTTGGGCTGGCGAAATACCTAAGTCATTGATTTTATTATGTTTTTTTATTTTTCGTGCCAATTGCTCGGCGCTGACCTCGCGCAACTGCGGCGGCAGACAGGCCAGGGCGAATTCGCCGACCGAGCGCTGGTAATAGTGGGCAGCAAAGTCCACCAGCTGCAACCAATGCGCAGACAACGGCGCAATGCCGTCCAGCACCTGGGCGATGGGCTTGAGCACCCGCTCGGGCGGGGGCGAGCTGGCGGCGTCTGCTTTGGCGCTGGGCCAAACCAGGCCCAAGCTGTCACGCGCTCCCAAGGGCACCCGCACCAGGCTGCCCGGCGCTAAAGCGCTGGGATGGCGGTAGCTCAGCGGCCCGGTCAAGCGGCTGTAGGCCGGGGTGGGCAGCAAAACAGAGATTTCTTCCAATCTGTCAAGCCCCCATTTGCGAGGCGTTATGAGTGTAAATCTTCATAAAAGCCGCTAAGTGATTGATAAACAAGGGGTTTGAGATTCATCCAAAATTTCTGTGGATAACTTTGTTGACAGCTTGTCAGACTCAGTCGAAAAGCCCGATTTTGCAAGGCTTTGAACACATTGCCCGAAAAATCAGCAGCGCTTGGAATCGTTATAAATCAAGCACTTACAAAAAAACTGAAGCAGACTATTTTTTTTTTAATTGTAAGCAGTTAGTAGATGGCCAGCCAAAAATTTGTGCATAAGTGAGGATTTGAGGGTAAGACTTTTTGACAATTCTGGCTAATCAGTTAATTTGACGCATCTTTTTGGAGTGCTTGTGGACGGCCTCCACCAAGGCGCTGACATGCTCTGGCGGCGTGAACTGGCTGATGCCATGGCCCAGGTTGAAAATATGGGTCGGGCCGCTGGTGTTGGGGTCGGTGTGCGGTTGGCCAAAGCTGTCGAGCACGCCGCGCACTTGGGCGGCGATGGCCTCGGGCGGCGCAAACAGCACATTCGGGTCGATGTTGCCTTGCAGCGCCTTGCCGGGGCCGCCGACCTGGCCACCCACCAAAGCGCGGGCTTGGGCCAAATTCACGGTCCAGTCCAGGCCCAGCACCTCGCAGTCGAGGTCGGCCATCTCGGGCAGCCACAAACCGCCGCCCTTGGTGAACACGAGGCGCGGAATCACCGCGCCGTCATGGCTGCGCTGCAATTGCGCCAGCACCCGGCGGGTGTAGGCCAGGCTGAATTCTTGGAAAGCGCCGTCGGCCAAGACGCCGCCCCAGCTGTCAAACACCATCACGGCTTGGGCACCGGCCTGAATTTGTGTGTTCAGGTAGAGCGCCACGGCGTCGGCGTTGATGGCCAGGATGCGGTGCATCAGGTCGGGGCGGCTGTACATCAGGCTTTTCACCAAACGGTAGTCGTCCGAGCCGCCGCCTTCCACCATGTAGCAAGCCAGCGTCCAGGGGCTGCCCGAGAAACCGATGAGGGGCACGCGGCCATTCAAGGCTTGGCGGATGCTGGTGACGGCATCAAACACGTATTGCAGCTTGTGCATGTCGGGCACGGCCAGCGCCGCCACGGCGGCTTCATCACGCACGACTTTTTCAAACTTGGGGCCTTCGCCTTGCGCGAACGACAGGCCCAAGCCCATGGCGTCCGGCACGGTCAGGATGTCGGAGAACAAAATGGCCGCGTCCAAGGGATAGCGGTCCAGCGGCTGCAAGGTGACTTCGGTGGCGTAGTTCACATTGGTGGCCAAGCCCATGAAGCTGCCCGCCTTGGCGCGGGTGGCGCAGTACTCGGGCAAATACCGACCGGCTTGGCGCATCAGCCAAACGGGGGTGTGGTCGGTGGCCTGACGCAGGCAGGCTTTGAGGAAGCTGTCGTTTTGGAGCGGTTTGTTCATGGGGCTATTGTGGCAGGGGCGCCGGCCTTTGCACTCGGGTGTCACCCGAACTTGACACTCAAAGCGCGGTCAGCGCTGCCAAGACCAAGGTGGGGGTGAGCAACTCGGACAGCAATTGCGGCTCTTTCCCGGGCGCTTGCAACACATACACCGGCACGCCGCTGCGGCCCAATTGGTTCAAGGCGGCGCTGATGGCCGGGTCTTGGCGGGTCCAGTCGGCGCGCAACAGCAGCACTTTTTTGTCGGCAAAGGCTTGCAGCACCTGCGGGTCGCGCAAGGTGGTTTGCTTGTTCACCTGGCAGGTGACGCACCAAGCGGCGGTGAAATCAATGAAAACAGCTTGGCCATTGGCATGGGCCTGGGCCACTTTTCCAACTGACCACGGCTGCCAAACTGAGGCGCTGGCCGTGGGCGTGTCGGCGGGTGGCGCTTCCCGGGTGATGACGGGGCCCCAGACCCACAGCAACCAAGCCAAGGCGATGGCAAACATGCTGGCGGTGAGGTTGCGGCCGCTGCTCAATCCCAGCGCCCACACCAAGCCGCTGAACGCAATGAGCGCGGCCAGCAAAACGGCGCTGGCATCGATGCTGGTTTGCTGACCCAGCACCCAGAGCAGCCAAACCACGGTGGCCAGCATCGGAAAACCCAGCGCTTGGCGCAAAGTCACCATCCACGCGCCGGGGCGCGGCAGCCAATCGGCGGCCACCGGCCACCAGCAGGCCAGCAAAAACGGCAGTGCCAAGCCCAAGCCCAAACTCAGGAAGATGACCAGGCCCTGCCAAGCTGGCAAGGTGAAGGCCAAACCCACCGATGCGCCCATGAAAGGCGCGGTGCAAGGCGCGGCCACCACCACCGCCAACACACCCGACAGCAAGGCGTCCGCCAAAGGGTGTCGCGCCAGCTGCGCCGCCAAACCGCTGGCCCAGGCCGCACGCACATGCAGCACACCAAACAAATTCAAAGCAATCAGGGTGAACAACAAAGACAGCGCCACCACCACCCAAGGCGACTGCAATTGAAAGCCCCAGCCGAGTTGCTCACCGCTGGCACGAACCGCCATCACCAACAGCGCCAGTCCCAGCATGCTGAGCAACACGCCCAAGGTGTAGGCCAGCCCAATGCCGCGCCGCATGGAGGCGGTGACCGAGGGCTGGCTCAGGCTCAGCAGTTTGATGGCCAGCACCGGCAACACGCAAGGCATGAGATTGAGCAACAAACCGCCCACCAAGGCACCCAGCATGGCGCTGAGCAAGGCCCAAGTGCTGGCTGGTGGCAAGCTGGTTGAGGGCTTGGCAGCCAAAGAAAGGGCAGACGGCTTGGTCTCAGCTGTGGCTGGGGCAGCCGGTTTGGGCAGGGCAGGCCAGTCGCCTTGAATCTTCAGCTGTACCGTCCAAGCTTGCGGTGTCGGCGTGCTGTCATCCACCAACAGCAATCCAACCGAGCTGGGCGTGCTGCTGCGAAACGTGTGCAAGGGCGCATCGAGTTGCCATTGGCCGTTTTGCCAAGCGCCGCTGGTGCCAGCCAGCCCCAAGCCGCTGGCCAACACGTCGGGGCTTTGGGCATAGGCCTTCAAAGCACGGCCGTGCACGGCAGCCGGTAAGCCTTGGATGTCCAAGCTGAGGGCTTGGTCCTTGAAGCGGGCGATTTGGGTGGCCGGTTGCAGGCTTGTCGGTTGCTGTTCCAGCAGCCCAGCAAACACGGCCGCATGACCAGCGGTGCTGGCTTGCGGGTTCAGCGTCAAGCCAAATTGTCCAGACTGCGGAATGCATTCTTCTTTGCACACCAGCCATTCAGCGTTCAGGCGTATCTCGAGTGTTGGCCCAGGCTTGAAGCCCTTGTCGAGTTCAACTTGGGTGGCCAACAACACCTGGTCTTCATAGCCATGGTTCACCATGTTGGCCACGGGAATCATGGAGGGCACCGGCCACAAGGTGGTTCCGGCCTTCATG
>JBIIPF010000207.1:0-3797 GCA_044342755.1 Limnohabitans sp.
TCGCGTGAATTAATTGGAATCTGACCCCCATTCCCGAGGGTCAATTGTCAGCACGAACCGGCCGCAAATACCATCGACTATGATGCCCCTTCCCAGCGACAAACCTCTAAATTCACCATGACCGACGCCACCACCTTGGACCTGCAACCCACCCTCACCTGGTCGGACGACCTGGTGTTGAACATGGACAAAATGGACCAAACCCACCGCGAGTTTGTCGACATGCTGGCCGCCACCGAAACCGCGCCTGACGACAAGCTGATCGACAGCTTCATTGCTCTGATCGCCCACACCGAAGAGCACTTCAGCGGCGAAAACCAGTGGATGCAAGACGTGGACTTTGGCCCCGGTGGCTGCCATGCTGACGAACACGAGATGATCTTGAAAGTGATGCGCGAAGCCCTGCGCCGTGGCCAAGTGGACGGCAATTTGCCATTGGTGCGCCAACTCACCGGTGAAATTGGCGTCTGGTTTGACGGCCACGCCAAGAGCATGGACGCGGTGCTGGCGATGTACTTGAAAGAAGTGCAGTACGACCCGGTCACACGCATCGTGCACAAACCCCAAGACCGCCCCGAGGGCGCCGCGCCGCCCGAATGCGGCGTCCCATTGGATGAATCGCGAGCCGCTTAAGCCCTGCCGCTTAAGCCCCTCACACTGCCCAAGCCCTGAAGGCGTTCAGGCATCGAGCGACTGACGCCGCCTCACCAAGTCAAGCCGCCTGCTTCAAGCCTTGTTGTTGGGTCATGTTGAAGGCTTGCGCCAGCAATTCAAACGAGCGCAGTTGCACCGCCGGGTCGTGGGTCCAGGTGCACACCACCAATTCCTCCAGCGACAAACTTGTGGCCAGCGCCTGCAACTTGGCTCGCGCCTGCACGGGTGTGCCGATCAGCGCCTGCGCGCGCAGGGCGTCCATCTCGTGCAGTTGCGCCGCACTCAAACCCAGCAACGCCTCCTCGGGCGAGAGCAAGGGACCGGCCAAGCCTTTGTTGCGGTCCATGCGCCAGCGGGCCCGGGTTTGAAACTGCCGTGCGGCCTCGGCTTCGCTGTCGCACACCAGGGCCGACACGCAAATCGTGGCCTGAGGGTGGCTTAAAAAAGGACTGGGGCGAAACTGGCTGCGGTACATGTCCAGCGCTTCTTGCACGCCCACACCATCGCTGAAAAAATAGGCAAACGCATAGGGCAAACCAAGGTGAGCGGCCAATTGCGCACCGTAATTCGAACTCCCCAAAATCCACAAACTCGGCGAGGTGCGGCCCATCGGGTAGGCCCACACGCCCTGTCCCGGGTGGCCGCTGGGCATGGTCTGCCCGCTCACCCAGGCCTGCAATTCCATCACTTGCTGCGGGAAGCGCTCTGCGGCGTGGCGATCGGGGTTGAGGAGTTGAGAGGTGCGGCCATCGCTGCCCGGTGCGCGGCCTAATCCGAGGTCGATGCGCCCGGGGGCCAAGGCGTCCAGCACGCGAAATTGCTCGGCCACTTTAAGTGCTGAATAGTGCGGCAGCATGACGCCCGCGCTGCCCAAACGGATGCGGGTGGTGCGCGCCGCAATCGCCGCCAGCAACACTTCAGGCGCGGTGCCCGCGATGCTGGCCAAGCTGTGGTGCTCGCTCGCCCAAAACCGCTCGTAGCCCCAGTCTTCGCAGTGTTGCGCCAGGGCTAAGGTGTTGCGAATGGATTCATCTTGCGGGCGTCCTTTGGACACCACGGACTGGTCAAGTACAGATAGTTTGAGCATGTAAACATCATAGGTGCTCACACTTTGACGGCCAGTTTGGGCATCGCTGCCTTTTCATGTATCGCCCGGCTTGGTGGGCATTGGCCCAATCAACATCCATGAAAAAAGCCGCTGGGGCACAGCGGCTGCGAGGGAGAAGCTGAGAAAAGGTGGTCAGGCCGGGTCTGCTTCAGCGGGTGCGGCGGGCGTGGCTGTGGCCGCAGGACGGCGTTTGGGCCCCAAGCGGATGGTCAGCATGGCTTGGAAATAGCCCCGCAACCAGCCCATGTCCACCGGCTTGCGCAGCACATGTGTGCCTTCGGGCAAGTCGCCGAGTTCGGCAATTTCTTCGGCGTTCAGACCGGTGATGACGATGACCGCCACCTGGGCGAACTGCGGATGGCCGTGCAGTTGACGCAGCATCTCGACGCCATCGATGCCGGGCATGTGCAGGTCGGCCACCAAGACTTGGGGCTTGAGCGCTGGCAAATCGAGCAAAGCTTCAATGGCCGAACCGGAGATGGTGGCGTCAATCGGCAGGTCCCACTGGTCGAAATGGGCGCGGTACATGGCGCGGGTGGCAGGATCGTCCTCGACCACCAACACCCGCAGGTATTTGCCGTCTTGCACACCCACAGCGGGGACCAAGGCTGAGCGGTTTTGGTAGTCGTAAATGGACTGGATGGAGATGCGTCGGTGGCCGCCCTGTGTTTTCCAGGCTTGCAGTTCGTTTTTCTCAACCAAGGTTTGCACCGAGCCAACAGACAAGTTGAGGAGTTTGGCGGCGTAACTGGTGCCACAGTATTCGTCGCTGGAATCGGGGGTGGCTTTGTGGCTCATGGGGCTCTCCGCGGCAAGTATTTGTTTAAAAAATGAATCAAAACGAACTAAAGTTTATTGCACATTCAACCAATTCGAATTGAATTGAGCCCCAATTTAGTGAATTTTTGGGATTAAATGATTCATTTTGTATTTATAAACAACACTTGCCAGCGGAAAAATGGCGACCTGAGGCTTATTTCAGGGCCTTGAAGCGCACGCGCTTGGGCTTGGCGCCCTCTTCACCCAAACGCTTTTTCTTGTCGGCTTCGTACTCTTGGTAGTTGCCGTTGTAGAAGACCCATTGGCTGTCGCCTTCAGCGGCCAAGATGTGCGTGGCAATGCGGTCCAGGAACCAGCGGTCGTGGCTGATGACCATCACCGAGCCCGCGAACTCCAGCAAGGCGTCTTCCAAAGCACGCAAGGTTTCCACGTCCAAGTCGTTCGAGGGTTCGTCCAGCAGCAGCACATTGCCGCCTTCGATGAGGGTTTTGGCCAGGTGCAAACGGCCGCGTTCACCACCTGAGAGCGTGCCGACTTTTTTCTGCTGGTCGCCGCCGTTGAAGTTGAAACGACCGCAATAAGCGCGGCTGGGCATCTGAAACTTGCCCACGGTGAGGATGTCCAAGCCGCCCGAGACGTCTTCCCACACCGTTTTCTCATTCGACAAGTCGTCGCGGTTTTGATCGACAAACGCCATCTTCACGGTTTGGCCAATCTTCACCTCGCCGCTGTCGGGCTGCTCTTTGCCCGCGATGAGTTTGAACAAGGTGGATTTACCCGCGCCATTGGGGCCGATGATGCCGACGATGGCACCGGCGGGCACTTGGAAACTCAGGTTGTCGATGAGCACACGGTCGCCAAACGACTTGCTGACGTTTTTAAATTCAAACACCTCGTTGCCCAAACGCTCGGCCACGGGGATGAAAATTTCTTGCGTCTCGTTGCGCTTTTGGTATTCGTAATCGGAGAGCTCTTCAAAGCGTGCCAAACGCGCCTTGCTTTTCGCTTGACGGCCTTTGGGGTTTTGACGCGCCCACTCCAGCTCTTTCTTCATCGCCTTGCTGCGGGCGTCTTCGGTGCGCTGTTCTTGCTCCAGGCGCGCTTCTTTTTGCTCCAGCCAAGAAGAGTAGTTGCCTTTGTAGGGAATGCCGTGGCCACGGTCGAGTTCCAAAATCCATTCGGCAGCGTTGTCCAAGAAATAGCGGTCGTGGGTGATGGCCACCACGGTGCCCGAGAAGCGTGACAAGAATTGCTC
>JBIIPF010000208.1:0-3778 GCA_044342755.1 Limnohabitans sp.
TGATCAACATCGCGCAGTCCTCTTCCACGCGGCCCTATTTGGTTCGCGCTTTGCACGAATGGTGCACTGACAACGGCTTCACACCTTATGTGGCTGTGTCAGTGGACGATTCAGTGCAGGTGCCCCGAGAGTACGTCAGCAATGGCGAGATCGTGC
Organism: Limnohabitans sp.; assembly: GCA_044342755.1. Taxonomy (GTDB): domain Bacteria; phylum Pseudomonadota; class Gammaproteobacteria; order Burkholderiales; family Burkholderiaceae_C; genus Limnohabitans. The sequence continues at coordinate 157 of JBIIPF010000208.1, forward strand.
TCAACATCAGCTTTGACGCCACCAGCAACCTGCAACTGAGCAATGAATTCATTGTTTTCAAGGCGCGATTCGGCGGTGTGGCACGAGAAATCTCCGTGCCCATGGGTCGGGTGATTGCCATTTACGCCAAAGAAAATGGACAAGGCATGGCGTTTCCAGCGCCAGTTGACATGGATGCATCCACGGATGCCAAGCCCCCAACCGATCTTGAACCAACACCAACGCCGCCTGCAGGCAGTGTGCGCCCTCAACTCAAACGCATCAAATAGTTGAAGGCCTGCCTCAAGCTTCGTTAGAATCCCCACCATGCCGCTTTAGCTCAGTTGGTAGAGCAACCGCCTTGTAAGCGGTAGGTCGTCAGTTCGAATCCGACAAGCGGCACCAATCCAAAAGCCAGTACCCTTCAAACGTACTGGCTTTTTTTTCGACCAAGGGGACTGTCATGAAAAAATCAATTCAGTGGATGGCTGGCTTGTTGTTGGTGCTGGTATTCATTCTGCAATTCTCAGGCCATGGTTATATTTGGAAAGCGCTCTACAGCACCTATTTGCAAGGGCATCGAACCGCCCATATTGACGACGCCCACAACTTTGATCAGCGCGTGATTGCCAAAGGCGCTGAGCAAGCATGGCCCAGAGCCACCAACTACAACCAACAAACCTTGTCCGACCCGATTCAACACCACCACCAACAATACGAGACAGCTGCTTTTTTGGTGGCGCAACATGGGCAATTGGTGCATGAGCAGTATTTCGCACCCTACAACGCGCAAAGCCGCACCAACTCTTTTTCTGTCGCCAAAACCATCACCACCATGCAAGTGGGTATGGCGGTGCAACAAGGTTTCATCAGCAGCTTTGATGCGCCCATCACCGATCAAATCAAGGAGTACGCCAACGATGTGCGCGGCAGCAAGGCCACGGTGGCGCAACTTGCCAGCATGAAGTCCGGGCATGAGTGGGACGAGAACTACTACCTGCCGCTGAACATGACCACCGATTTGTATTACGGCAAGCATGCCGAGGCATTGGTGTTGTCTCATGGCTTTGAGCGTGAACCGGGCAGTGAATATGAATACAGCAGTGGCACAACGCAGGTGTTGGGGGTGTTCCTCAAGCGTGCTTTGCAAGCCAAAGAGCCCACACTCACTGTCAGTCAGCATTTGTCTCGCAGTTTGTGGGCACCGTTGGGCATGGGCAGCGACGCCATCTACACCATGGACCGCCCCAGCGAGCAAGGCGGCATGGAGCGCACCTATTGCTGTGTCTTTGCGACCGCTCAAGATTTTGGTCGCATTGGACAACTGCTGTTACAAGATGGCGTGTGGAATGGCCAACAGTTGCTCGACAAAGCCTTTGTCGAGCGCATGCGCCAACCAGATTTGAAACCTTTCTACGGCCACTCATTGTGGATGGATTGGAACTACCAGCATCCGTTTTACTTGCTACAAGGCCATGAAGGCCAATATGTGATGGTGGTGCCTTCTCATGGTTTGGTGGTGGTCAGAACGGGCAAACACCGCGATAAAAAAACCTTGGGTCCAAATGGTCAAATTCCCAAAGAGGTTTACAGCTATGTGGACGAAGCTGTGCGCTTGGTTAAGAAGCCATGAGTGCAATCATGTTTGGTGAAAGCTCATGCGAGCTTGGCGAGCTGAATGCACAGCAAAGGCTGATTGGCACTGCTGGTCAAGGTCGAATGGCCAACCAATCTTGCACCGTCTCTTCATAAGCCAATCCCAATGACAACAATGCCAAGTCACCTTGCGCTTGGCCAATCAGTTGCATGCCCATCGACAAGCCTTGGGGGTTGAAACCCACCGGCACATTCAGCGCTGGCAGGCCGCACAAACTCGCATACAGCACCACTTCCATCCAACGGTGGTAGGTGTCCATCTGCACCTTGCCAGTGGGGGTGTCAATCTGCTCGGGCCACCGCTTGTGAACCTCAAACGGCCACACTTGGCAAGACGGCAACACCAACACATCAAACCGGGACAGCAGCCCCAGCATGTGCTGATAAAAAGCGGTGCGATCGATGCTGGCTTGCAAAAAATCGGTGGCGGTCATGCCCGCAGCTTGGTCAAACTCCCACAAGGCTTCAGGCTTCACAAGGTGTCGCCCCTTGGCCACCATGGGCGCGATGCGCGAGGCCGTGAGAACACGCCGCCATGCCAGCCAGGTTGGCCACACGGTCTCAGGCGGGTAGCCCAGCGACACGGGCTCCACGTTGCAACCCAAACCCTCAAGCCGTTTCAAACCCAGCTCGCAAGCTTCCAAAATGCCAGCTTCCATCGGCAAGTAGCCGTCCAAGTTGCCCAACCAACCGATGCGCAGGCCGCTGGCTTTGGGTTGCAACCCACTTGCAAAACCATGGGGCAATGCGGCCAGGGACAGAGGCGACCGTGCATCAAAACCCGCCATCACCTCCAAGCTGTGCGCCAAGTCGGTCATGCTGCGTGCCATCGGGCCGTCGGTGCCCAATTGGCTGACCCAGACATCGTTGGCGGGGTAGGCTGGCACCCGGCCTTGCGAGGGGCGCAGGCCAAACACATTGTTCCAAGCAGCCGGGTTGCGCAAGCTGCCCATGAAATCCGAACCATCGGCGATGGGCAACATGCGCTGCGCCAAGGCCACCGCCGCGCCACCACTGCTGCCGCCCGCACTGAAGGCTGGGTTGTAGGCGTTCCCGGTGCTGCCAAATACAGGATTGAAGGTGTGCGAGCCCAGACCCCACTCAGGCGTGTTGGTTTTGCCAATCACGATGCCCCCAGCGGCTTTCAAGCGCTGGGTCAGCAAGGCGTCTTGCTGGGGGATGTTGTGCGTCAACAAGGGCGAGCCGCAGGTGGTGGGAATGCCCGCCACGTCCACCAAATCTTTCAAAGCGATGGGGAAGCCGTGCATCCAGCCGCGTGAGTTGCCGCGGTGCAAGGCTTGGTCGGCGGCATCGGCTTGTGCCAACAGCAGGCCAGGGTCTTGCAAGCTCACCAAGGCATTGAAGCGCGGGTTCAAGGCATCAATTCGGCCTAAATAGGCCTGCATCACCTCGCGGCAAGACAACTGCTTACCGTGAAGGGCTTTGGAAAGTTCTTGGGCGCTGAGTTCGGTGACAACCATAGACAAGCCTGCGGATCATGGAATCGCTTATATTGAGCTTGAAATGTAGCTTGCAAAAAAGAGAGGCGGCTGATGCGACGAGGATTTTTGAAAACACGGGTGTTGTGGTGTGCTGCCCTGCTGATGGCCACAACCGCCATGGCGCAAAACGCCGTGCCGCCCAACAAGGTGTTTCGCTTCGTGCCCCACACCAACTTGGCTGTCCTCGACCCCATTTGGACCACGGCCTATGTCACACGCAACCATGGCTACATGATTTACGACACCCTGTTCTCTGAGGACGGCAAGGGCAAGATCCAGCCGCAAATGGTGCAAAGTTACAGCACCAGCAAAGACGGCAAAACCTGGACCTTCAAGCTGCGCCCTGGCTTGGCCTTCCACGATGGCAAGCCGGTCACCAGCGAGGATGTCGCGGCATCCTTGAAACGATGGTCCAGTCGTGACGCCATGGGTGGCGTCTTGTTTGGCTTTGTCGATAAATTGGAAACACCCGAAGCCAGCACCCT
>JBIIPF010000015.1:0-14761 GCA_044342755.1 Limnohabitans sp.
CACCTACACCTGGTCGGGCTTGGTCACCGGCGACAACGCGGCCACCCTGAGCAACACCTCCTCGAGTTACAACAGCAGCAATGTCAGCACCGCCAATCGGCTCACGGTGAATGGCTTGGCCATCACCGGTATCACCGGCAGCGCGGGCAGCTTGACCAGCGACTATGTGCTGGACGCGACCAGCAAGGGCGTGGCCGCCAGCATCACGCCGAAAACACTGACCGCCAGCATGAACAACTCCGGGGTCACCAAGGTGTATGACGGCAGCACCACAGCACCCACCGGCTTTGTGCCCAGCTTCACTTGGTTGGGTTTCATCACCGGCGACACCGCGGCCACCACCAGCCACAGCGCGGCCAACTACAACAGTGCCCGGGTCAACAGTGCCAACCAAATCACGGTGAATGGTCTGGCCTTGACCGGCAGCATCACCGGCAGTGCCACCACCGGCAGTTTGATCAGCGACTATGCGATGGACGCCAACAGCAAAACCGTGGCGGCCACCATCACGCCCAAAACCTTGACGGCCACCATCAGCAACAGCGGTGTGTCCAAGGTGTATGACGGCAGCACCGCTGCGCCCACCGGCTTTGCACCGGCCTACACCTGGTCGGGCTTGGTCAGTGGCGATACCTCAGCCACCCTCAGCAACACGGGTTCGGCCTACAACAGCAAGGATGTGAGCACCGCGAATCAAATCACGGTGAATGGTTTGGCCTTGAGCAATGTGACCGGCAACAACAGCAGCGTGGTGAGCGACTATGCGATTGATGCCACCAGCAAAACCGTGGCGGCCAGCATCACGCCCAAGACCTTGACGGCCACGGTGACTGCCCCCAGCAAAACCTATGACGGCACCACCACGGCCAACGCCAGCCTGTCTATCAACAGCGCGGGATTGATCGGCACAGAAACCGTTACCGCCAGTGGCACGGCCAGTTTCAACAGCAAAAATGTCAACGAAGCCAATCTGGTGACGGTCAACACCACCACGCTCAGCAACGGCAACAACGGTGGTTTGGCTAGCAACTACAACTTGGCTGCTGGCCAAGCCGTGGCAGCCAGCATCGCCCGCCGCGACCTGACGTTGACAGCCCCCCAAGTCAACAAAACCTATGACGGCACCACCACAGCGCTGACCAGCAGCGCCAACATCAGCAACAGCGTGCCTGTTGTCAGCAGTGGTGCCTTGGCGGCCAATGACAGTTTGACGGGCAGCAGTTTGTTGTTTGACACCCCAAGAGCGGGCAACAACAAAACGGTGACGGTCGGACAGGCCGTCATCAAAGACAGCCTGAACGCGGACATGGGCAGCAACTACAACACCACGTATATCGCCAATACCAACAGTTCGATCAACCCGAAGTCCATCACGCCCGTCCTCAACAACACGGGTGTGACCAAGGTATACGACAACACCACCGCCGCCCCCGAGGGATTCACGCCGCAACTCAGCTTCTCAGGCTTGGTCGCTGGTGACCAGCCCGCCACGATCACCCACAGCGGTGCTTCCTACAACAGCAAAGATGTGGGCGCGGCCAATGCCGTGACGGTCAGCGGTGTGAACCTGACGGCCCTGACCAGCAACAACGGCAGCGTGCTGGGTGATTACCAAGCAAGCAGCAGCAGTGCCTCCGCCTCAGCCACCATCACGCCCAAACCCATCTCAGTGATGGGCATCACGGCCCAAACCAAAACCTACGACCAGACCACCAATGCCACGGTGAACACCGCGGCCGCGCAAATTCAAGCCAATGCCGTCAGCAGCACCGACAACCGCTACTACACCGGTGACCAGGTGGCGCTCAACGTCACCAGTGCCACGGGCTTGTTTGACAACAAAAACAGCGGCGAGGACAAAACCGTCACGATCAATGGTGTGTCTCTGAGCGGCAGTGCCGCCGGTAACTACAGGGTCAACCCGATCACGGCCCGCGCGATCATCACGCCCAAATTGATTGCCGCCACCGGCATCACAGCGGACGTGAAAACCTACAACAACAGCAGCGATATCGGCATCAATGTTGACTCAGCGCGAATCAACGCTGGCGCGGTAAGCGCCAACGACAACAAGTACCACAGCGGTGACAACGTCAGCCTGGATGCCCGCCAAGCCAAAGGCACGCTGACCGACAAGCAAATTGGCAACAACAAAACCGTGCAAATCAGCGGACTGCGTTTGGAAGGTGTTGACGCGCCCAACTACATGGTTCAAGGTTCGACCACGACCAGTGTGCAACCCGAGTACGCCAACTCCGCTGGCTTGGTGCCGATCACCAACGCCAGCGCCCCTGCCCCAACGGTCCTGAATTTGAGTGTGACGCCCAACAGCCTGACACCATCAGACACCGTGAAGGACCTGGTCTTGCCAACAACAACGGCCAATTTGACCTTGGCGCCGGTGGCCACGCCCGTGATGCCCAACAACAAGCCCAGCTTGGCTCAGCAAGCCATTCAAGGTGTTACCCCGAAAACCATGAGTCAGTGGAGTGATGTGCAAGTCCAGTCGCTGCCCGCAGCACAAGTTGCTGCCATGGAGGTGCCGCAACTCAAACAGGTGATTCGCTTGCTGAATCCAGAGTCACAAATCCGTGCCATCAACCCGCAGGTCTTGTCCAAGTTGGACTTGCAAACATTGTCCGGCCTGAGCAACAAACAAATCAATGCCTTGACGCCCGAGCAATTGGCCAACATGACCAAGGCGCAAATCAACTACATGATGCCGATTTTGTCGCCGGCTCAAATCAACGCCTTGCGAGGTAAATCCTAAAACAGCTGCAGTTGGTTTGAATGCAGCAAGTGGTTGGCGACAAACTGCCACAGCACCGGGTGGTGTTGGTTGTCATGCCAATGCGGCTGCATGTATTTACGGCCATACCAATGTTCTTGACTTTCCAAATGACAACCGATGAGCCCTACATGGCCTTGCACGATGGCCATCGGATCGCCGTTGGCATAGGTGGCCACGGTTTGAAAACTGCCGCCTAAAAAGGTGGGGCCATCGTAGAAGTACATCTTCTCTTGGCGGCCCAACCAGGTCACGGGCGCCACCGTGCCGTACGAAGATCGGATATCAGCCTTGGGGCGTTTGATGTACTGCACACAGCGGGTGTTTTGCAGCAAATTGAAATAGTAAGCGTCAGCCCAGTAAGCGCCCATGCAGATGCCCAAGTACTTGCCGCCGCGCTGCATGAACGACCGAACTTGGCTCAAGTTGTTTTTCAGCACCGTGCGAAATGCTGTGGCCTCGCCATCACCCCCCGGAAAGACCACCAAATCCACATCATTGAAAAAGCCAGGTTCAACCTTGTGCTTGGTGAATATTTTGATCCTGGCCAGGCCCGAAAAAGCAGCGATGACACCATTGACCGAATCGGCTGAGCAAGTGGGATGTTCTAGAAAAATGGCAATCGTTTTTTTCATCTGAACCACTGCCCGAGGCTCAATGTCCGATGTCGAGCACCACGTTGCCGATGGTCTGCCCAGCTTCCACGGTTTCGTGCGCTTGCACGATGTCTTGCAAAGGAAACACCGCGCCAATGCAATGCTGCAAAACACCCTGGCTCAACATCGATGTCAACTGCGCCAAACACGCTTGACGGTCTGCCGGGGTGAGGTCGTAGACCAAGAAGAATTTCAAGCCGATGGAGGCAAACAGCAAGGGCCTGAAACTGAGGCTGATGTCGGGCGGTGGGTTGGAGCCATAGCAAATCACTTGGCCATGGTGTTTCACCAAACCATGGGCCAACCAACCCGCGGTGGTGGAGAAATCCATGTCAATCACCGCATCCACGCCCTGCCCGTTGGTGATGTCTTTCACCCTGGCGACCACGTCCTCGGTTTTGTAAAACAAACAATGCGCGGCACCTGCAGCTTTGGCGTGCGCGGCCTTGGCGGGGTTGCCCACCGTGCCGATGACGGTGGCACCGGCACGCGAGAGCATTTGCGTGATGTAGTGGCCCACCGCCGAAGATGCGCCCGTGACCAAGATGTGTTGGCCCCGCACGTCCCCCGCCAAGCGCACGGCTTGCAGGGCCGTGAGGCCCGGAATACCCATGCAGGCACCGGCTTCAAACGACATGCTGTCGGGCATCAACATGGCTTGCGCACTGGGCAACACCACAAACTGCGCCGAGGTGCCGTCGGGGCGTTGCCACTGCGCATTCCAGGTCCAAACCCGCTCGCCGATGCGGCTGGCAGACACGCCCTCGCCCACCGCGTCGATGACGCCAGCGCCATCGCTGTGCGGCAAGATGCGCGGGGCCCCCAAGGGCCGCGCCATGCGCGATTTCACATCCGAAGGATTGACCCCCGAGGCGTGCAAACACACCCGTACTTCACCGGCCCCAGGCGTGGGCGTGGGCAGCTCGCCCACCACCAACACCTCGGCAGCCGCGCCATTGCGTTCGTACCAAGCTGCTTTCATCAATCACCCCATGTGCAAGCCACCGTTGCAGGAGAAATCTGCACCGGTGGTGAAGCCTGATTCATCACCGGCCAACCAGCCGACGATGGAGCCGATTTCTTCGGGCGTGCCCAAGCGCTTCACAGGAATGGTGGCGACGATTTTTTCCAGCACTTCGGGCTTGATGGCTTTGACCATGTCGGTGCCGATGTAGCCCGGGCTCACGGTGTTGACGGTCACGCCCTTGTTGGCCATTTCTTGCGCCAAGGCCATGGTGAAGCCGTGCATGCCAGCTTTGGCCGCCGAGTAATTGGTTTGGCCGGACTGGCCTTTTTCCCCATTCACCGATGAAATTTGGATGATGCGACCCCACCCCTTTTCAACCATGCCGGGCACCACTTGTTTGGTGACGTTGAACATGGCGTTCAAGTTGGTGTCAATGACGGCTTTCCAGTCGTCCACGCTCATCTTCAAGAACATGCGGTCACGGGTGATGCCCGCGTTGTTCACCAGCACATCGATCGGGCCATGCTCGGCCACCGCTTTGCTGAAGGCGTCGGTGGTGGAGTCCCAGTCGGCGACATTGCCCACCGAGGCATAGAAGGTGTAGCCAGCGGCTTTTTGCTCGCCCAGCCATTTGTCGAAGTCGCGGCTGGGACCGCAACCGGCAATCACTTTGTAGCCCATCTTGTGCAGGCGGTGGCAAATGGCGGTCCCGATGCCGCCCATGCCGCCGGTGACGTATGCGATTTTTTGGCTCATTGGGGTCTCTCCTGTGGTTGATTTGAATGGGGGTTCAAGCACGCTTTTGAACGTAGCGCCCTGGTGCGGGCTCGAGGGCTTTGTATTTGCCACGGCCATAAGTTTTGGGGGCGGTGACTTGTTGTCCGGCATGTTTTTTCAACCATGCTGACCAATCGGTCCACCAGCTGCCGGGGTGCTCTTTGGCTTTGGATAACCAGTCATCGATGGTCTTGGGAAACTTGCTGTCCGAGCGGATCCAATGGCTGCGCTTGTTGGCCGCAGGCGGGTTGATCACGCCTGCAATGTGACCCGACGCACCCATGACGAAACGCTTGGGGCCGGGCAAGACTTGCGTGGACGCATAAGCGCCGCCAATCGGCACGATGTGGTCCTCGCGTGAACCATAGATGTAGACCGGCATATCCACCTTGCGCAGGTCCAACTTTTCACCACACACCGTGGCTTTGCCAGGTTGTATAAAACGGTTTTCCAAATAGGTATGGCGCAAATACCAGGCGTACATGGGGCCGGGCAAGTTGGTGGAGTCGCTGTTCCAGTAAAGCAAATCAAACGGTGGCGGTGTTTCGCCCTTCAAGTAGTTGCCCACCACGTAGTTCCACACCAAGTCATTGGGCCGCAAAAAACTGAAGGTGGACGCCATGTCACGCCCGGCCATCAAGCCGCCCTCGGAAAATTGGGCTTCACGGAACTTCACAAAGGCTTCGTCGATGAACACATCCAAAACCCCAGCCTCAGAGAAATCGACAAAGGTGGTGAGCAAGGTGGCACTGGCCACCGGGTCTTCACCACGCGCGGCCAAAACGCCCAACGCACTGGTGAGCAAGGTGCCACCCACGCAAAAGCCCAGGGCGTTGATTTGCGGCATGTTGCCAATTTGTCTTGTCACCTCAATCGCCTCCATCACACCGCGCTCGACGTAGTCGTCCCAGGTGGTGTGGGACATGGACTCGTCCGGGTTGCGCCAACTCACCACAAACGTGCGGTGGCCCTGCGACACAGCGTAGCGCACCAAAGAATTGGTGGGCTGCAAGTCGAGGATGTAAAACTTGTTGATGCAGGGCGGTACCAGCAAAAATGGGCGCTGGTAGACCTTGGCCGTGAGCGGCTTGTACTCGATGAGTTGGAACAACTCGTTTTCAAACACCACCGCCCCTTCGGTGGTGGCCACGTTTTTGCCCACCTCAAACAGGCTTTCATCGGTCATGGACACATGGCCTTGGCGCATGTCGTGCAGCATGTTGTGGAGGCCTTGTTTGATGCTCTCGCCTTGGGTGTCCAAAGCCTTCTTTTGCGCTTCAGCGTTCAGCGCCATGAAGTTGCTGGGGGATGAGGCGGCCACCCATTGCTCGACGGCAAATTGAATGCGAGCCCGGGTTTTTTCGTCGGTATCCACCTTTTCTGCCAAGGACATCAGGGTGCGCGCATTCAGCAAATACAGCGCAGCGTTGAACCCGGCCAAGGGGTTTTCTTGCCAAGCAGGGGCAGAAAAACGCCGGTCTTTCAAGGGGGCGTTATCGTTCAAACCTTGCAGCCAAAGCGCTTGCAGTTCTTGCGCGTATTGCGCCTGCAATTCGGTCAATGTCTCGGGCGGAATGTGGATGGCGGGAATTGACATCATGGGCTTGAATGGGGTTTGTGAATCCATCTTATGCGCCGTATTAGATTGCGCCACCCCTACAAACCCCTGACATGACTCAAGCCAAGGTGATGCCTGCTGCAAATCGGCCGCTGCGGCCATCGCGTCTGTGCGAAAAATACAGATGCGCTTGGCTGAAGGTGCACCAATCTGGTGAACTGTCATTGCCTTCGAGATGCACCACGCCTGTTTGGTGCAAGCGCTGCCGTGCCAGGGCTGGCAAATCTGCCAGGTATTGGCCTGGCTGCGCCAAGGCCTTGAAAGCCCCGGCTGCCAGGGCCTGGTGCTCGAAAGCAGCACGCACATCCTTGCCCACTTCGAAGGCCTGGGGACCAATGCACGGGCCCAGCCAAACACGCCAAGTGCCCGGCGCCCCGAAGTCTGACAAAGCATGCAGTGTGAGTTCCAACACACCGGCTGCCAGTCCACGCCAACCGGCGTGGGCGGCGGCCACCACCCGCGCTTGTGCTTGGTAGAACAACACCGGCAAACAATCGGCCACCATGATGGTGCAGGCGACACCGGGCTGCTGGGTCCAACAGGCATCGGCCTCTGGCATGTCTGGGCTGTGTTCATCCAATCGAACCAGTGCCGTGCCATGCACCTGGTTCAAAAACACGGGCTTGACCCCCCAAGCTTTGGCCAAGCGTTGGCGGTTTTCGGCCACATCGACGGCGGCATCACCCACGTGCTGACCCAAGTTCAAACTGTCAAAGGGTGGTTTGGACACGCCGCCCACGCGGGTGCTGCAAAACACCCGCACCCCTGGCCATTGCGGCAAGCGCGGCAGCTTGTCAGGGCTCAAAGTCGGGGCAGGCACTGGGCTGGGCTTGTTGGAAGGCGGGCAAGGCCATGCAGGCCTCGAACACCGCCATGGTGCGCTTGAAGCCACCGAGTTCCACATTGAAGCGTTGGGCGTTGAAGATTTGCGGCACCAACACGCAGTCGGCCATGCCGGGCGTGTCACCGTGACAGAACGCACCGGCGGGCGAATGCGCCAACTGCTTTTCAAAAGCTTGCAAGCCCAAATCAACCCAATGGCGGTACCAGGTGTTTTTCGTGTCTTCATCGACGTTCAAAGTGCCACTGAGGTATTTCAAAATGCGCAAATTGTTGACGGGATGAATCTCACAAGCAATGGCCTGTGACAAAGCACGCACGCGCGCGCGACCTGCGGCGTCTTTGGGCAGCAGTGCGGGCGTGGGGTGAGTTTCATCCAAATACTCCATGATGGCCATGGATTGGGTGAGGCGCAGGCCGTCAATTTCCAACAGGGGCACCAAGGCGTCGCTGTTGAGTTGGGTGAATGCGTCTTGAAATTGCTCGCCTTTGGCCAAATGCACCGAGATGTACTCATAGGACAAGCCTTTGAGGGCCAGCGCGATGCGCACCCGAAAAGACGCGGAAGAACGGAAGTAGTTGTGGAGTTTCATAGGGCCTAGGATACCAAGGCGCACACCCAGCGCGGGCCTCGCCTAAACTCGTGGCCTGCCCTTCTTCGACCGAAAGCATCTTCATGACGAACGCCTGGTCCAGCGCGATCAAACATTGCAAAAACTGCGGCACGGCTGTGGTGCGTCGATTGCCTGACGATGGTGACACCCGCCAGCGGGCTGTTTGCCCTGCTTGCAACACCGTGCACTACGAGAATCCATTGAACGTGGTGGGCACCATCCCGGTGTTTGGCGACAAGGTGTTGCTGTGCAAGCGCAACATCGAACCACGCAAAGGCTTTTGGACCTTGCCCGCAGGTTTCATGGAACTGCACGAAACCTTGGCCGAGGGCGCAGCGCGTGAAACCGATGAAGAGGCCGGTGCCGACATTGAAATGCAAGCTCTGTTCACGGTGCTGGATGTACCGCGTGTCGGCCAGGTGCATTTTTTCTTTCGCGCCGCCATGCAAAGCGAGGCCTTGAACCCCGGCCATGAAACCATGGAAGCGCGTTTGTTTTCAGAGGCCGAGATTCCTTGGGACGACCTGGCCTTCCGAACCGTGAAAGAAACCTTGCGCAGCTACTTTGCCGACCGCGCCCAAGGCGAATTTGGTTTTCACACCCTGGTCATCAGCTGAGCCTTACTTGCCCAGGCCCATGCTGCGGGTGATGACTTCTTTCATGATCTCGTTGGTGCCGCCATAGATGCGCTGCACCCGTGCATCGGCGTAGGCGCGGGTGATGGGGTATTCCCACATGTAGCCGCTGCCACCGTGCAACTGCACGCATTCGTCCATCACTTTGCATTGCAAATCGGAGCACCAGTATTTCGCCATGCTGGCCGTGGCCGTGTCGAGTTCGTCTTTGAGAAGCAATTCGGTGCATTTGTCCACGAAGACTTGCGCAATTTGCACCTCAGTTTGCATCTCCGCCAATTTGAAGCGCGTGTTTTGATAAGTCGCCACTGCTTGGCCAAACACTTGGCGTTGCTTCACAAAATCGATGGTCCATCCGATGGCCGCTTGCGACGCTGCCACGGCACCGATGGCGATTTGCAAACGCTCCCAAGGCAGTTGCTCCATCAAACCGATGAAGCCCTTGTTCAAAAAGTCGGGGCCGCCCAGCAGGTTGTCGGCGGGCACCTTCACGTTGTCGAAAAACAATTCGCAGGTGTCTTGGGCGCGCAGGCCGAGTTTTTTCAGGGGCTTGCCTTTGGTGAAACCAGCCATGCCTTGCTCGACCAACAACAAACTGGTGCCCTTGGCCCCGGCACTGGGGTTGGTTTTGGCAACGACGATGACCAAATCGGAATGCCAGCCGTTGGTGATGTAGGTTTTGCTGCCATTCAGCACAAAGCTGCCATCGGCTTGTTGCATCGCCGTGCTTTTGATGCCTTGCAAATCACTGCCCGCAGCGGGCTCGGTCATGGCGATCGCACCCACCATCTCGCCCGTGGCCAGCTTAGGCAAGTACTTGGTTTTTTGCGCGTCGGTGCCGTAATGCATCAAATAGGGCGCCACGATTTCAGAATGCAAGCCGTACCCAATGCCTGAAAAACCGGCGGCACTCAGTTCTTCCATTTGAATGATGGAAAACAATTTGTCGGCATCCGCGCCGCCATAGGCTTCAGGCAGGCTCATGCACAAAAAGCCCAAAGCGCCTGCTTTGTTCCAAACGGCTTTGTCGACATGGCCTTGTTCTTCCCATTGGGCATGGTAGGGCGCGATTTCAGCGTTCATGAAACGTCTAAAACTGTCGCGGAATGCGTCATGGTCGGTCGAAAAGAGTGTGCGTGGGATCATGAAAAGCCTTGGTGGTTCAAAGTGAATGCGCGGGTTAACCCTTTGATCGTTGTTTCTATAATTTTCGTTTTTCGTCTTGGAGATATTCGCATGGTTTGGCAACAAATATACGACCCATTGGGCAATATGTTTTTATCCACCCTGCTGGCTGCAGTGCCCGTGGTGGTCATGTTGGCGGGTTTGGGCTTCTTCCACCTCAAAGCGCACATCGCCGCTGGCGCAGGCTTGGTGGCGGCGCTGGTGATTGCCATTGTGGTTTACGGCATGCCCAGCGAAATGGCGGCCAATGCAGCGTTCTACGGTGGCTTGATAGGCTTGTTGCCCATTGGCTGGATCGTGCTCAATATCATCTTTTTGCACCAATTGACTGAGCAAAACGGCAGTTTCAAAGTTTTGCAAGACTCCATCGCGGGCATCACCGAAGACCGCCGCCTGCAGTTGCTCCTGATCGCCTTTGCTTTCGGTGCTTTCTTTGAAGGCGCGGCCGGTTTTGGCACGCCTGTGGCGGTGACCGCGGCCATTCTGATCGGTTTGGGTTTCTCGCCTTTGGCCGCATCGGGTCTGTCCTTGATTGCCAACACAGCGCCTGTGGCTTTCGGCGCCTTGGGCACACCCATCATCACGCTGGCAGCCGTGCATGGCTACGACGCCATGGAAGTCTCCAAGATGGTCGGTCGCCAGTTGCCTTTCTTCTCATTGTTGGTGCCGTTTTGGTTGATTTGGGCATTCGCAGGTCGCCGCGCCATGATGGAAGTCTGGCCCGCGATTTTGGTCACAGGCCTGAGTTTTGCCATCATGCAATTCTTGGTGTCGAACTACATCGGCCCCGAGTTGGTCGACATCATTGCGGCGGTGGTGAGTATGGCCAGCTTGGTCACCTTCTTGCGCTACTGGCAGCCCAAAACCATCTGGACCTCCGTGTCCCTGAAGGGTCACGAAAACTCAGGTGGCGAGGCGCAGGCCCCTCGCGCTGTCACAACGCATTCCCGTGATGCCATCATCCGCGCCTGGACACCTTGGGCCATCCTCACCGTCTTCATCTTCTTTTGGGGCCTGCCGTCGGTCAAAGCTTACTTGAACAGCATCTTTGCACCGCAATTTCCCATTGAAGGTTTGCACAACCTGATCCAAAAAATTCCGCCAGTGGTGCCCGTCCCCAAAACGGAAAGCGCCATCTACACCCTCAATTTGTTGTCCTCCACAGGTACCGGCATTTTGTTGTCCGCCATCGTTGGTGGTTTGGTCATGAAATACAACCCGATCAACATGATCCGCATCTTCTTCTCCACCCTGTGGTTGGTGCGCTATTCGCTGTTGACCATCGTGTTGATGCTGGCTCTGGGTTACCTGACCCGTTACTCTGGCACCGACACCACCTTGGGCTTGGCGTTTGCCAACACCGGCGTCTTCTACCCCTTCTTCGGGACCTTGATGGGCTGGTTGGGCGTGGCCCTCACCGGCTCAGACACGGCCTCCAACGTGTTGTTTGGTGGCATGCAAAAAGTGGCTGCCGAACAATTGGGCCTGTCGCCCAACCTGATGGGTGCGGCCAACAGCTCGGGGGGGGTGATGGGCAAAATGATTGACGCCCAGTCCATCGTTGTGGCGTCCACGGCCACGCGTTGGTTCAACCATGAAGGCGACATCCTGCGCTATGTGTTCTTCCATTCGATCGCCCTGGCCTGTTTGGTGGGCATCTTGGTGACCTTGCAAGCCTATGTGTTCCCCTTCACCTTGATGGTGGTTCACTGATCACAGCGCTCAACAAACCGCCCTACGGGGCGGTTTTGTGGCACAGCTCAACAAACCGCCCTACGGGGCGGTTTTGTGGCACAGCTCAACAAACCGCCCTACGGGGCGGTTTTTTTTGCCCAGCTCAAGTTTGAGGGTCTGGCGCCGACCCTCTAAGGATCGATTGCTGTTCGTCTACTTTGAGGTTTCCCATGAACGCCCTGCCTTTGCGCTTGACTTATTTGTTGCTTCTGACGCTGGTTGGGTGCGCCACACCAGCGCCTGATCTGCACCATGTGGTGCTGGGCTCCAACACCTATGGTTACCCCGCAGTGAATGTTCGCGTGCTGAATGTGGTTCAAGGCGAAGACTTTGAGGCGCGTCAAGCACAAGTCAAGTACCCAGACTGTTTGTCGGGTTCGCTGGATATTGTTGAATTTTCGGGGACCATCAGCGCCAACAGCCTGCCCACCTTGAGCAGCATGCTGCAACAACAAGCCCCTTGCATTCGCAAAGATGGCCGCCGCGTCAGCACGCCGGTTTACTTGAACTCTGCCCAAGGTGAGTTGATGTTGGGCACACAATTGGGCATGTGGTTCCAAAGCAAAGGGGTGGAAGTCATCATCACCGAAGGTCAAATTTGCGAATCTGCCTGTGCGCTGGCCTTTTTGGGCGCACAGCGCAAACGGGTGCAGGCCAATGGCCGGGTGGTGTTGCATTTCAACGGCGACAAAGGCCAGGGCTTGGACTGTGCTCGCTCGGTGGATATGATGCCATTGAGAAATTATCTGTACACCATCGCCGGCAAGCAATCGGGGCAAGCCTTGCTCAACCAAGCGCTGACCCACTGCAGAAGCGGCAAAGGCTGGGAACTGTCTTGATATGCCTGTGATTGTTGTCGCCAACCCCAAAGGCGGGGCCGGTAAATCCACCCTGTCCACCAACGTGGCAGGGTATTTCGCCTCCAAAGGCCATGCGGTCATGTTGGGGGACGCCGATGTGCAGCAGTCGTCCAAGCTCTGGCTGGATTTGCGCCCCGACACGGTGCGCCCGATCGCCACCTGGGAATTGCAAGCCGATTTGGTGTTGACGGCCAGGCCACCGCGCGGCACCACGCATGTGGTGATTGACACCCCCGGCGGCTTGGGTGGATGGCGCTTCAAAGAAGTGGTGTCGCGAGCAGACCGGGTGATGATTCCCATCATGCCCAGCATCTTTGACATGTACGCCGCCCAAGCCTTCATCACACAATTAAGAGAAGTAACGCGGGGCACGAAAACCAAAGTGGGTATTGTCGGCATGCGGGTCGATGAGCGCACCATCGCGGCCAACAAGTTGCGTGAATTCATGGCCACCCTCGACTTGCCCATCATCAGCTTTTTGCGCGACACCCAGTACTACCTTCACATGGCGGCACATGGCTTGAGTTTGTTCGACTTGTCGCCCAGCAAAATCGAGAAAGACTTGCTGCAATGGCAGCCCATCATCGATTGGCTGGAGAGCTGATCAGGCGATGAATTTCAAAATGGCTGCAGCCACCTTGGCGGGGGCTTCACGCTGCGGAAAGTGCCCCACACCCGGCATCACCTGGCGTTCATAACGTCCGCTGAAAAACTGCGCTTTGTTGGCCGAGGTGGCTGGCAAACTCGCACCATCCAAGGCCCCGTGCAACACCAATGAGGGGATGTTGATGACCGGCGCCGGTTGCAACCGGGCTTCATCTTGGTCGTAATACGGGTCACCCGCAGCATGGCCCCAGCGGTGCTGGTAGGAATGCAGCACCACATCAGCCCAATCGGGGTTGTTGAAGGCCATGGCGGTTTGATCAAACTCGTTGGGCAAGTACCAACCGCTGGGAGCCCAGTGGTCCCACATGTGTTGGGCGAAGGCTTTACCCTCTTCGCGCACGGTTTGCATGCCACGCTCGGTGGCCATGAACCAGTGGTACCAGTACAAATGGCTTTGTTCGATGCTGAGGGCTTGATTGGGGTCGTTCGTGCCATAGCCCACCGACAACAGCACCATGTGGCTGGCGATGCCGGGCTGCAGGCCACAGGCATTGGCCACGGCACGCGCACCCCAGTCATGGCCTACCAACACCGGTTGATCAAGTTGCAGCGCCTGCACAAAGTCCACCATGTCCCGACCCAAGGCGGAAAGTTGCCCGGTGCGAGGCGTGTCATCGCTCAAAAACGTGGTGGGCAAAAAACCGCGCAAAGCGGGTGCAATCACCCGGTAGCCAGCATCCACCAACCAAGGTGCCACCTCGTGCCAGCAGCGCAAGCTGTCGGGCCAACCGTGGGCAAGCACAATGGTGCGTTTCCCTTCAGGGTTCCATTCTTTGTAGCCAATGCGCAGCAGCGGGGTTTCTGTGAAATTCATCGTTTGGGCAACAAGGGATAGCGCAAACACGCGAAGTTGCGAATGGTTTGAATGATCGAACCTTGTGGCACCGGTCCCCATTCGGAGGGGTTGGGGTTGAATATGAGGCGGGCGCCGGTTTGCATTTGCCCTTCATAGCCATACACGGCCAGCAAACGGTATTTGTTTTTGTCGCAATCGAATTCAAGCCACTTGGACACCGACAACACATCTTGAATCGTCATGTTGCTGTAATTGGTCAGCATCCAAATGGTGGCATTGCGCTTGGTTTGAACCAGGGTGGTTTTGTCATACATCACCGTGTCGCCATCCAGATTGCCCAGATAGGTCCAGCCCGCCAAGGCGGGTCCGGCAAACAGGCCCAGCACCAACAGCCACAGCCCCTTACCCATGCGTGGTGTTGAATGGCTCACAACTTGTACAACCGCCCTCGATCAGTGGGGCGCCACCGGCAGCACCGGCGCTTTGGCAAAGTCTGCAGGTACCTCGCCACTCAGGCTTTCCAAGAAGCTGACGATGTGGGCCACATCGTCGGCACTGAGCTGTTTGCCGAGTTGCAGCTGCGCCATGACGCGCACGGCTTGGGGCAAACTGGCGACCGAGCCAT